>CALFEM010000096.1 GCA_937950105.1 uncultured Alphaproteobacteria bacterium
TACGAGATGCCTAAGTGACTGGAGTTCAGACGTGTGCTCTTCCGATCTAAAGGAGCAGCCGCGCAGCGCCGTCTACTGCTGCTGGCCGCAATGACGATCGCGCTCGTGGCACTGGCCTGGCCGAAGACGAGCATTCCGAGACTGTATTGGAACGCCAGCGCGAGCATTCCAATCGGCCTTTACATCCTGACCGACCGTGTTCCGGTAAGGAACCAACTGGCGGTCATCCGCCTCCCTGAACCGGCTAGGGCGCTGGCGGCCACACGCGCCTACCTGCTGGCGAATGCCCTGCTCATCAAACCGATCGCGGCCGGGATTGGCGACACCGTGTGCCGGCATGGTCCCATTGTCAGAATCAATGGACGGCTGCGCGCCTTGGCCGCTATGAGGGATGGGCGACAGCGCTTCTTGCCGCGCTGGCATGGATGCCATCGTCTGACGACATCCGAGGTCTTCGTGCTGTCGACCGTTAGCGGCAGCTTCGACAGCCGCTACATCGGGCCGATCGACAATAGGCACGTGCTGGGAACAGCCGTGCCCACCTGGACCCACTAACCGCGCAGGTGCGCCAGGGCACCATCGACCTTGGCCAGTGCCTCGACGAGCTGTGCCCGCAATGAGGTGAGGTCGCCTACCGGGTCCTCTTCCATGGCGAGGTGATCCGGATTGATGCACGCATCGATCAACGTCAGAAGCGTCTGCTCACGCATGGGACCGGCATCGAGCGCGGCTTCCAGCGCCTCGTGGTCCACGCCGTTGCCATCGAGGATCAGCCTGCCGCTGTCGGCCGACAGCCATACCGAGAGTCGCGCGCCCGCCAGCACGGTCCGATCCACGACCTCGCTCGGCAGGGTCAATCTGACCGCGGGGAACTCGTCGTCCTCCGACGACCGCAGGCCGGCGATATAGCACTCTGCCGGCAGATCCTCGATACCGTCATCCTCACGCTCGAAGAAGGGCAACGCGGCTGTTCCGGTCATGACACTATACTCCTACGCTCGGCCATAAGCCCCTACAAACATATCCCAAACTGGGATAATCCGAAAACAGGATTATGCGGTGAAGCCGTCATTCCCGATCCCGGCTTCCCGCAATGCGCGACACGCTGCGCTCGCCGCGCCAAATCAAGCTCCGCAAGCTGTTGCGCGACCTTCGGGAGAAGGCCGGGCTGACGCAGGCCGATGTTGCGGCGCGTCTCGACAAGCCGCAGTCGTTCGTCGCCAAGTACGAAGGGGGAGAGCGGCGCCTCAGCGCCATCGAGTTCGTTGATGTCGTGCGCGCGCTTGGTGTCGAGCCCATTGCCGCGATGCGGCAGCTCATCAAGGCCATCGATGGCAACGCGTCCTAGGTAGCCGTACGCGCACTCTCCAATCGGGATCATCGACCGCACCCGCACCCGCACTCGCTCGGGCAGTACGTGGCGCACCGCCCAATATTTACATTTCCTTTACCACACCTGCCGATGGGAAACAGTGCCGTTTTGGAGTCGCCGCCGCTTAAATTGTTCTTCCTATTCAAGATAAATGGTCGGCTGTGTGGCTGCCGGTAATGCGGAACCCGCAACATTCGAGCAGGTTTCCTCGACACGGTGTTTCTCTGCGAATTCTCGATATAGCCGTGAGCGAGCGACCTGACTTCCACGGGACGAAAATCGAAACCACAGTGATGCGGCGTTACAATGCCCAGCCGCCTTCGTGCGAGAGTCGCTTTGGGCCCGTTCCCAATCGCGGCGGATGCTCGCAGAGCAGCAAGAAGGTTTGGGCGGTCCCTCACTCGATCTTCCGATCTCGTTCGGTACGGCTCTATCTCGCGTCCCTGCGTGCCGCTCGACCGAGCCGCCGATCAAGACGGCGTCTCGGCGCATTCGCGTAACGATCCTCCCGCGGTCGCCGTGGCACGCTCTCGCCCTCCACGACGCACGTCGCACGCGCGGCTCTGCCCTCACCGCTGCCGGCGACGTCTCAGCGCCTTCGCTCGTTGCGCGCCGGAGCGTCGGCGATCGCGCGTCATCTCCTGCGATCGCGTGCTAGATGCCGGCGGGAGCTCGAGGCATCGTCGCCCCCTTCGCTCATGTCCTGCCCGGCGCCGTCCCGGACGCCAGGCCGCCGCTCCTCTAGCCGCGGGGGAGAGTCTATCCCCGCATAGCTTTGTGCAACGATGTGGCAGGCGTCGCCTCGGCGGCAACCCGCGCGTGCCGCGCGGGTCCTCCACTGCGTTCCGGCCCTTCTTCGCGGAGCAGAGCTCCGCTCCGGCGGGTGCCACCAGCTCCAGCCTGCCACGATCTGCACGTCGCCGGCGGGGAATAGGTCTCCGCCGGGACAACGTGAGGAACGACACCATGGCTACGATCGGATACGTCACCAAGCGCGAGGACGGCCGCTACGACGGCGAGCTCCGGACTCTCTCGCGGCGGGCGCAAATCAGCATCGTCCCGGTCGCTGACAAGCCCTCCGACAGCCATCCAGACTTCCGCGTCCTCGCTAACGGCACCGAGATCGGCGCCGGCTGGCTGCGGATCGGCAAGACCTCCGGCGTCGAGTACATCTCGCTCTCGATCTCGGCGCCCGAGCTCGGCAAGCTCTACGCCAACCTCGGCCGCGCCGCTGGCCGGTCCGATCCGAACGTCTTCGCTCTGATCTGGAACCCGCAGGATTGAGCCTCCGGCTCAAATCCCTCGCGCCGACACCGGCGCGAGGGCACCTTCGCGTTCCGCGAATTGCCCCGCCCGCCCGCCCAGCCATACGCGCTGAGGCCACTATCATCGCGATGACATCGATGATGCGCGCGCCGACGTTCATGCGTTGGTGCCACAGCCCGTGATGAGCGCGAGCAACAGGCTGAAGCCTGTCTTTCTCGCGCTCATCGCCGTCGTGCCCGATGGACTTGCGACTGCTCTCTTCTCCTTTCCAGCGACGCTTCGACACGCTGTGACGAGGTCGCGGATCGTGCTCTCGGTCGCGTTCAGCAGACGTGATTTCGGAGAGTTTGTGAGGTCTAGGATGGCTGGGGAGGACATCTAGATAAAAAGATGGAGTCGTTGGCGCCCAGATGCCCCGTCGTTACTGGGCTTCACGCGACTCCACTTTTGCGCGCGTAGAGTCACTGCACGAAATACGCCTTGTAAACCGGGCACTTTGCACGACTCCGTCTTGTAACTTTGCGTCTCCGCCGCATCTCCCCGTCACGTTTCAACATCGGGGGATCAGCATGGCTCAAGACGACTTCAAACCGAAGCTCGGACGCATCCGCGATACCGCGAACTCAGCTTCAGTAAGCACCAGCACGCAAGTACTCAGACAAACCGGCCGCGCCGGCGCACGCGCCGTGCGGCAGCGTGGCCACATCACATCAGCGATGCCGAAGCGCGGCATGGGTGCCGGTGTGCGCGCGGCTGCCGGCCTCATCGCGCCTGGCAGTCGCCGCGTCATCGTCAAGGCACGCTACACCCGCATCGCCGCCGGCGATATGGGCGCGGCGCGGGCGCACCTCAAATACATCCAGCGTGATGGCGTCAACCGCGAGGGAGATGTGGGGCGGCTCTACGACGCGCAGCACGACGATGTCGATGGTCGCGCCTTCCTCGAGCGCTCGGAGAACGACCCGCATCAGTTTCGCTTCATCGTGTCGGCCGAGGACAGCGCACGGATGTCCGACCTGAAGCCGTTCATTCGCGATCTCCTCCGCCAGATGGAGCGTGACCTCGACACCAAGCTCGACTGGGTCGCGGTCGATCACTTCAACACCGGCCATCCGCATACCCACGTCGTCATCCGCGGACGCGATGACCGGGGCGGTGACCTCGTCATGGCCCGGGACTACATCGGCCATGGCGTGCGTGCCCGTGCCCAAGCCTTGGTGACGCTTGAGCTCGGTCCCGAAACGCAGCTCGAGCGCATTCAGAAGCTCTTCGACGAAGTCGGCCAGGAGCGACTGACGCGGCTCGACCGCCAACTCATGGCGCGTGCGAAGGACAACATCCTCGTCATCACCGCCACCGAGGAAAACGATCCGACACAGCGGACGCTGCGTATTGGGCGCTTACGGACATTGCAGCGCCTGAGATCGGAAGAGCGTCGTGTAGGGGAAGAGTGTAGATCTCGGTGGTCGCC
>CALFEM010000097.1 GCA_937950105.1 uncultured Alphaproteobacteria bacterium
ACTCGACGTCCTTTCCGCCAGCCGGTCCTCGTGCCAGCGGTCGATCTCGTTTTCCGGCTGTAGCATGCCGGCATGCACGGCGGCGAGAATGTCGGCCGACATTGCGGCAATGGCGTCCTGGCAGCGGAGCGCACCTTCCAATGCGGCGGCAAGGACGGCGCGGACCTCATTTACCGCGACACCGGCGTGATCGAGGCTGCCGTTGACCAGCGCGGCCCGCACGACCGAGTCGACGATGCGCTCGATCGCGCCCGACCGGGCAGCGCAGCGCCCGCTGTCACCGCATCGTTCGGAGGTGAGAGCGGCGATGGCTGCCGCGGGCGGCGTATGCCGCTGCAACAGACGGGCGGCGGCGGCCATGGTGCGCGCCTCGGATGCGGCGTCGTCCGCGTTGGGCGCACGCAGCCGCCACAGCTCGCGCACGACCTGGGCGGCGAGTTCGGCGATACCCGGCACGCGCGCGGCGACACAGCTTCGCACGAGAGCGCCGCCCGGCCGAAGCGCGTGCGCCGGCGGCTCGTGACGGCCCGCTTCGGCGAGCAGCACGATCGTGACGCCAGCGATGTCGAGCAGGGCGGTTTCCATGACGAGGCCTGATCGGCTACCGTGACGCGAATCCAGAGGGATCCGCGCGGTCCGTCTATGGTGTTAACGTCGGCGCGGTTCATATTTGGTTAGCGCGCGTGCCGGTTTGTGCCCGGATCATCCGCCGCACTGCCCGACGCGCGTGTGCGACGCCGCCCAACTTTGGCGAACGCTGCGAAAGGGAGGCATCCATGCCGCGCGGACGAGCATCCGGACAGGGTTCGGCACGGGCAACTCCCGCCATCGGCGGCGAACGGGCGGAGGCTATTGCCAGGGCTGCGCGCGATTTCGATGCCGGGCATCGCGATCTGTTCGAGCGCTTCGTTCCGTTGTTGCTGACGCGACTGGAACGCAGCGAGGCGTCAGGTCTGCCGGCCGAGGTGCTGGCGAGCATTGTCAAAATCGCCTTCGAGCACTTCGCCGGCCGGCGGCCCGGAAAACGAGTGATCGCCGTCGAGCGCGTGCCATTTCGCGCGGGAGATCGCGCGGAGCATGCGGGTGGACGCGAAACCGGGGTG
>CALFEM010000098.1 GCA_937950105.1 uncultured Alphaproteobacteria bacterium
GGATGCGCCCGGCGACGGCGATACCTCGATCCGCTACCGCCTTTCGTCATTGAGTGCCGCGACACGGCGCGCCGAACGGATGGCAGCGAAAGCCGGTCTCGAAAACTCCGAGGGTCTGGTGAGCGAGCGTGACCGGCACGCACTGGCTGCAACCGTCGCTGCCTGGCGGCCCGATCTGTTGGTGCTTGGCGCCAGTGCGCCGCTGGGAATGCAGGGCTGGCTCGAGATCCTGCGCGGCCTACAGGGCAATCACTGTCAATTCGACGTGCTGACGGTCGAGCAGCAGCCGGGCTTCGCACGTCGCGTTGCCGGCGTCTTGGCGGCGCTGTTCTGACGCGGCGGCCGGTCACGCCCGGTCGCGCACGGAGAGGGGTGGGGGATGGTCGCAAATACGGAAACGATGTCGAGCGTACAGTCCGCGCCGGCTCGATCGGACACGCCCGCTGCGGGGCTGCGTGCGCGCGTCACAAGCGCATTGGAGCGGCTCGACGCGTGGGCGCAGCGCGATCCGCGTCGCGCGCGATCCGTATTCATCGGCAGCCTCATACTCAACCTGGTGCTGGCGGTCGCTCTCTTCGCCGCACTCGGCATTTTGCCGAGCATCAGCCAGCTTCCGCATTTCGATACCGCGACGTGGCCGTGGTGGGTCTGGTCCGGGCTGCTGTTTCTCGCCACCTTCACGCTGGGCACGGTCGCCGTGCTCGGCGGCATCGGCGGTGGCGTGCTGTTCGTTCCGATCGTCGGCGGGTTCTTTCCCTTCCACGTCGATTTCGTCCGTGGCGCCGGCCTGCTGGTGGCGCTGGCCGGATCGCTTGCTGCCGGTCCCGCACTGCTGCGCGCCGGCATGGCGAGTCTCAAGCTCGCGCTGCCGATGGCGCTGCTCGGTTCGGCCGCGGCTATCGCCGGTGCCATGGTCGGCCTCGCGCTGCCGACCAACGTGGTGCAGACCTCGCTCGGCATCTGCATCCTCAGCGTTGTCGCGCTGATGGCCGTATCGAAGAAGTCCGAGTTCCCCGAGGTCGCCAAGGCCGACCGCATTTCGGCGATGCTCGGCATCAACGGCATCTATCACGATCTCGGATCGGGGCGTGACATCCCGTGGCAGGTCCACCGCACGCCGCAGGCGCTGGTGCTGTTCATTGCCATCGGGTTCATGGCTGGCATGTTCGGTCTCGGAGCCGGCTGGGCCAACGTGCCGGTTCTGAATCTCGTGCTCGGCGCTCCGCTCAAGGTGTCGGTCGCGACATCGAGCTTCCTGCTCTCCGTCGTCGATAGTTCTGCCGCCTGGGTCTACATCAATCGCGGCGCCGTGTTGCCAATTGTCGTTGTGCCGTCGCTGGTCGGCATGATGCTCGGCGCGTTCGTCGGCGTGCGCCTGCTGCAGACGGTCAAGGCGTCCGTCATTCGCAAGCTGCTCATTACGCTTCTCGCGGTCGCAGGCTCGCGGGCTCTGCTCAAAGGGCTCGGGATCTGGAGTTGAGGAGACGGACCATGGCGCTCGAAAAAGCCTCCAAGAACCGACCCGCGGTCGCTCACATGGCCGAGGCCGCTCGCTCGCGCTGGAGCAAATTTGCCGCGGGCGATTCCTACAAATCGGACGGGCCGGCGAGCGCCGAGCAGATGGCCTACGCAGCGCTGCTCGACATCGGCATGAAGGCCGGTCTCGTCGCCATGGTCGTTTGTTTCGCGCTCTACGTCAGCGGCATTCTCCCCGCGCACGTGCCGCTCGAAACACTGCCGCGCTACTGGTCGATGTCGGTTCACGACTACCTGGAGGCGACCAAGGCACCGACCGGCTGGGACTGGACGCGCCTCGTCGACAAGGGCGACTATCTCAACCTGCTCCCGGTGGCATTCCTCGCGACGATCACCATCGTCTGCTACGCTCGCATCCTGCCGATGCTGGCCGCCAGGCGCGAACGCATTTACGCAGCCATCGTCATCGCCGAGATCGCCGTGCTGCTGCTGGCAGTTTCGGGCTACCTGGCCGGCGGCCACTAAGCGGAGCGCATCACATGAACGGTCTCTCCTCCGCAGCACGGCTTCAGCGGATCATGCTGCCGACCGACGGGGCGGAGCACTCCGACGGCGCCGTGCGAGTCGCCATCGAGGCGGCGGCGAAGTGCTCGAGCCAGCTGTTCGTGTTCACGATGGTCGTTTCCAATCCCGAGGTCGAGGCCATCGCGCCGCAGCTCGTTGCCAAGGCCGAAGTGAAGGCCCGTGGCATTCTCGATCATGTTGCGTCGGTGGCCACTGCAGCGGGCGTTTCGATCGAGCGCCTGATCCGGCATGGCCAGGACGCCGCACACCGGATCGTCGATCAAGCGGAAAAGAACGATATAGACCTCATCGTGATGGCACGTCGTGGCGCCGAGGGCTGGGGCCGCATGCAGGTCGGCAGCACGACGGTAAAGGTCTGCGGCATGGCGCCGGCAAGTGTTCTGGTGGTGCCGCGAGGAGGCCAGTTGCCGCGCAATCGTATTCTCGTCGCCACCGACGGCTCCGCGCACTCCGCAGGAGCGGCCGCGATGGCGGTCCGCCTGGCGCTGCTGTGCGGGCTCCCGGTGACCGTCGTCTCGGTGACGCTGCCGGGCCACAACGATCAACGGCGCGCCGAAGCCGCCGACGCGGTCGAGCGCGTGCGTGCGTCACTCGCAGCTGCCGGCCTCGATGCCGAGGGCATGACGGTCGAGTCGGTGCGTCCCGAGACCGGCATCGTCACGACAGCGGCAGCGAAGGGCGCCGACCTCATCATCGTCGGCACGCATGGCCGCAGCGGACTGCTCGAAAAGGTTCTGATCGGCTCGGTCTCGGAACGCGTGAT
>CALFEM010000099.1 GCA_937950105.1 uncultured Alphaproteobacteria bacterium
GAGATGCCTAAGTGACTGGAGTTCAGACGTGTGCTCTTCCGATCTCGTATCGAGATTCGAGACGGTGACGAGGGCGGGCGAGAACAGCGAAGGATCGATCTTGTAGAAGTCGCCGTTGACGGCGGCGAAGATCTCCGCGAACGGGCGGCCATAGGCGGACGAGGTGCGGCTCGGCAGTTTCTCGGCGAGCGCGCTCGCCGCATCGTCGCTGCCGCGCATGAACAGCTGGATGCGACCGCCGTAGATGATGGCGTCGTTGGTGCGGCCCATGGCCTGAATGAAATCGGGAACCGGCGGCGCGATCGGCGCGACGCCGTAGCCGTCGACGATGTCGGTCAGCGGGAAGTGCAACTCGTGCGCCTTGTGCAGGGCCACCTCCAGCACGCGCGCTGCGATCTGCACGCCGCCGGCGAGGCTGCCGGTCGGCGCGTAGAGCACCGTGAGATTGGAGGGCGCGATGCCGCAGGCCTGAGCGACGTTGGTCGCGACTAGGGACGGCGGCGCCTTGTCGCCCTCGATGACCAGCGCGGTGCGGGCGTTGCTGTCGGCGTAGCCGAGTTCTCCATAGAGCTTCTCGACTCGCGACAGCGCGCGCGCCGGACCGGAGCCCAGCGCAAAGAAACCTGTCGCCTCGTCGGTGATGGTCCAGCCTGCATACTGGCTGCCGAGGCAGGCGATCACCGGATTGGTCGAATGCACGACGACGCCGAGCGGCCACTTGTCGAGGCCCGACTGCGAGGTGATCGAGACGGTACCGAGCCCGCCCATGCAGATTTCACCGAGGCGCCGGCCCGCTTCCAGTCCGCCGGCCGTCTCCGCCCCGCAATCGACGCGGCGCTCTCCCGCGTCGCCCGTCGAGACGACGCAGCGCAGCGTGGCGGCATCGGCGACGAGCTTGTCGACGAGCAGCGAAGCGCGCTCGGAAACGCTGACGGCAGGCGCGGCAGAAGCGGGCGTCGAAGCGGGCATGGGGGACGTCTCCTTCGTTTATGGTTGTTATGGTCGAGGATAAATCATCCGCATGAGTTCGCCGATACGCTCGTCGAGCAAGCGGTTAGCGGCGGCAACGTCGGGGCCGGTCGCATGCACGGTCGCGATCGGCCGGTGCCGAGGCACACGAGCGCCCGTGGCCGGGCGGTCCCTGACCCAGTCAGGCCATTCGATCGCGGGAACCTCGAGGTCGGCCGCATCGGCGTAGAGATAGGCCGCCGCGCGCGGCTTCGGCCGCCAGCCACCTTCCAGCACGAGGGTCGGATCGTCGCCTTCGCATGCCGCGAGATGCGCCTTGAACAGCGTGCCCGTATCATCGTCGAGCACGTCGAGGGACGCGCCAGGGCGCGGATTGAGTTCGATGAGATGCGGCACGCCGTCGGCGACGATGAAGTCGAACGACACGAGGCCCGCGAGGCTCAGCGCGCGCGTCAGATCGAGGCCGATGTCGATCATGAGCGCTTCGAGGTCGGCTTCCATGTCGATGGAGCCGGCGGCGCCGCCATAGCGGAACGGACGGCGCGGCATGGGTGCGGCCCATTGCGACGTGAAGGCGAAGGCGGCGCGGCGATGGTTGACCACGCCGAGCATGGAGACGGCCTCGCCCTCGATGCGGCGCTGGTAGTAGCGGCCCGGCACGCCCGCGACGCGCTGGCGGCAGACCGCGATATGGCCGCCGCCGCTGCCGCCGATGCGCTTCGACAGCCAGCCGCGCCCGTCCTCGGGCGGTGTCGTTCGCGTCTCCGGATGGGCGATGCCGAGGCTTTCGAGCAGCGGGAAGAAGGTCGCCGGGTCCTTGGCCGCGCGCACGCTGCCAGCCTGGCAGCCGAGCAGATGGAAGCGCCGCGACAGCGCGAAGATCAGGTCGGGATTGTCCTCGAAGCCGGCACCGAGGACGAGACCCACGGGGGCCGAAGCGGCAGCGGCCGCGAGTTCGTCGAGGGCCGCGGTGAGCGACCGTTCGGCAAACCCGCGCGCGATCGCGTGGGGCAGCGTGCGCACGTCGCCCGCCAGCGCGCGCGTGTCCCCGTCGCCATACGCATCGGCGACCAGCGGTACGTAGCCGGCCCGACACGCCGAAGCGGCGAGCGCACGTCCGGAGAAACCGGCGACGAGCACGGTTGGCGCAGTTGCGGACATTTCGAGCGGCTCGCGAGAGTGTCATGATGGGCCGGGAAGGCGAGGAACTCGCGCCCCTCGCCTCGCAGCCCGGGAGAACGCGTCAGCCGACGATGCTGCGCGCCAGCTTGAAGGCGTCGCGGAAGTCGAACTGAACCGGCTTGTCCGACGCGATCATCTGCTTGAACAGGCCCGACTCCGTCTTGTACTTGACGTCGCCGATGGCGAGCGGGCCCACGCCCAGCGCCGCGCAGCCGGGCAGCGGCTCGCCGTTCATGAACAAACCCATGCCCTCGACGCCGGCCGGCGGCACCGCATTGACGTCGGCGATCACCTTGAGGTTCTTCGCCAGCTCCTTGTGCTCCTTGGAGACCACCTGCACGCCGGCGGCGGCGGCGGCGAAGATCACCTCGGCGTTGGCGATGATGTCACGCTTCTGGTCGTCGGTCTCGCCCGGGACCGCCTCGAGGTCGACGCCGAAGCGCTCCTTGGAGATCGTGGCCGACTTGATGACGCGGTCGACGCCACGATGCGCGACGAGCTGCACGTCGGCACCTTCGAGCGCGGCGATGATGGAGGAGGCGAAGCCGACCACGCCGGTGGCGCCGAACACGGCGACCTTCACGCCCTTCCAGTCACGGTTGAACTTCGTCTTCAGCACTTTCTCGACGCAGGCGACCATCGCCGCCGCGGTGGTGAAGGAGCCGGCCGGATCGGCGAACACGGAAAGCTCGAACGGCGGCACCATGGCCTCCTTCGCCGCCTTCATCATGTCGAGCGCCAGAAGCGCATCCTTGCCGCCGATGAACACACCGGTCTGCGGGCCGTAGTTCGGCGGACGCGAGAAGATCGCGTCCTGCACCAGCGCCGTGACCTTCTTCAGCTCGACGTGCGTATAAGGAATGATGACCTTGAAGCCGGCGTCGGCGGCCATGTTCACGTCGAACGGACTGACGTGCTCGCTCGGGTCGAGCATGTGCAGGATTGGGGTGGCTGTCTCGCCCATGGGGGTTTCCTCCTTATCGACCAATCGTGCCTTCTTCGAAGGCGTCGGCGTTGCAGGGCTCGATGCGGGCGCCGCCATTGCGGCCGGCGACGATCCTCAGATCGAGCCCGAGGGCTTTAGCGTCTCCTACGAAAGAATGATAGAGGGTAGTGGCGGCGTCAGGATCGGCGACGAAGGCAAATCCTGTCGGCCCCCACGAACTCTGGCCGATGCCATGCGCGCCGGCAGCCCCGATGCGGCGCATGAGTTCGCCGACCTTGGGGTTCGACCACATGTCGCCCCCTTGCGCGGCGGCGAAGTGCGCGCCGACGATTTCCTGGATTTCCGCGATCGCGTCACCGAACGGAGCGATGTCGTGCTCGACGAGCGCGGGCGCCGCTTTCATCAGGACCAGATGCGCGAGGTGGGCGGCAGTCGCACGCGGCATCGGTTGCAGGCTGGCGAAGGCGCGCGTCTCACGGTCGCCGTGCACTCCAGTCGCCGCCGGATCGAGCGCGAGGATCACGCGCCAGTCGGCAGGGAAGGGATGCTGCACCAGCACCGAGATCGGAAGAGCGTCGTGTAGGGAAAGAGTGTAGATCTCGGTGGT
>CALFEM010000100.1 GCA_937950105.1 uncultured Alphaproteobacteria bacterium
CTCGCGTCGGCAAGCTGACGGGGCGCGACATTCCCGAAGCCGAGGTGAAGAAGACGCTCACCGCGCTCGGCTTCACGCTGGCGAAGGGCAAGGGCACCATGCTCGACGTCTCCGTGCCGAGCTGGCGGCCGGACGTGCACGGCGATGCCGATCTGGTCGAGGAGGTGATCCGCATCGCCGGCCTCGATACGATCCCGTCGACGCCGCTGCCGCGTCTCTCGGGCGTTGCCGAACCTGTGCTGACCGAACGCCAGCGCCGCACGCGCCGGGCGCGCCGCACACTGGCCGCGCGCGGTCTGGTCGAGGCGATCACCTGGTCCTTCCTGCCCAAGAGCGAAGCCGAGCTGCTGGGCGGCGGCGATGCGGCGCTCGATCTCTCCAACCCGATCTCTGTCGACATGTCGTCGATGCGACCGAACCTGCTCGCCGGCCTGCTGACGGCGGCGAAGCGCAACGCCAATCGCGGCTTCGACGACGTGGCGCTGTTCGAAGTCGGGCAAGCCTATCGCGGCGCGCGGCCCGAGGATCAGTTCACCTCGGCAGCCGGCGTGCGCACAGGCACCGCGAAGTTCGATGGCAACGGCCGTCACTGGTCCGGTACCAAGGGCAAGGTCGATCTGTTCGATGCCAAGGCCGACGCGCTCGCGGTTCTCGCCGGGCTCGGGTTCGATCCGGCCAAGGCGCAGATCAGCCGCGATGCGCCGTCCTACTATCACCCGGGCCGCTCCGGCGTTCTGCGTCTCGGCCCCAAGGTCGTGCTCGCCGCATTCGGCGAGGTGCATCCGCGCGTTGCCGCCGCCCTCGGTGTCGAAGGTGCGGTCGTGGCGTTCGAGGTGTTCCTCGACGCGCTGCCGCCGGAGAAGAAGAAGTCGCGCGCCAAGCCCGCCCTCGCCGAGAGCAACCTGCTGCCGCTGTCGCGCGATTTCGCCTTCGTGCTCGACGCCAAGGTCGCGGCCGGGGACGTCGTTCGCGCGGCGCAGGGCGCCGACAAGGCCTTGATCCGTGATGTCGATGTGTTCGACGTGTTCGAGGGCGGCAAGCTCGCCGAGGACGGCAAGAAGTCACTCGCCATCGCGGTGACGTTGCAGCCGGGCGAACAGGCGCTGACCGACAAGGACATCGAGGCGGTATCGCAGAAGATCATCGCGGCAGTGAGCAAGGCGACGGGAGGCGAGATCCGCGGCTGAGGGCACGGCTGGCCCGGGCGGCGACGCAAGCGCGTGAATTCTGTCGCGGTCGCGCGACCGAAAGTGCTATTGGCGTCGACATGGCGATGCTTTCGTCTGAGCGCGCGGACCAGATTCCGCTTGCGCCCGGACGATCGACAACAACAAGCCCGCAAAGGTGCCGCCGATGACCACAGCCAACCGCCGCCCGGATCCCGCCTTGCCGTCGATCTCCGACGCGGGCAAGCACCAGATCGTCGTCGTCGGCGGCGGTGCCGGTGGGCTCGAACTGGTGACACGGCTCGGCGACAAGCTCGGCAGGAAGGGCAAGGCCGGCGTTACCCTCATCGATCGCTCGCGCACCCACATCTGGAAGCCGCTGCTGCACGAGATCGCCGCCGGCAGCATGGATGTCGGCCGCCACGAGCTCGACTATCTGGCGCAGGCACACTGGCATGGCTTCCGTTATCGCCTCGGCGAGCTGACCGGCATCGACCGCAAGCAGAAGCTCGTCCACATTTCCGAGATGCTCGACGAGGAAGGCCGCGCCATAACGCCCAAGCGCTCGTTCCGCTACGACACGCTGGTTCTGGCCATCGGCTCGGTCTCCAACGACTTCGGCACGCCCGGCGTCAAGGAGCACGCCGTCATGCTCGACACACCCGAGCAGGCGGAACGCTTCAACCGCCGCCTCGTCAACGCCTTCATCCGCGCGCACGCGCAGAGCGAGCCGATCCGGCCCGGGCAGCTGCACGTCACCATCATCGGCGCCGGCGCCACCGGGACGGAACTCTCCGCCGAGCTGCATCGCACCGCGCGCGGCGTCGTCGCCTTCGGTCTCGACCGCATCGACGCCGACAAGGACATCAAGATCACGCTGGTCGAAGCGTCGCCGCGCATCGTGCCCGCGCTGCCCGAGCGGCTATCGGAATCGACCGCGAAGATCCTCACCGATCTCGGCGTCGACATCCGCACCGGCGCGCGCGTTACCGAGGTGACGGCGGAAGGTGTGAAGCTCGCCAGCGGCGATTTCATTCCGTCCGAGCTGGTGGTGTGGGCGGCCGGTGTGAAGGGACCAGACGTGCTGCGCCACCTCGACGGGCTCGAGGTCAGCCGGTCGAACCAGATCGTCGTTCGCGATACGTTGCAGACGACGCTCGACGACAGCATCTTCGCGCTCGGCGACTGCGCCTACCTGCTGCCCGAAGGCGCATCGAGCCCGATTCCGCCGCGTGCGCAATCCGCCCACCAGATGGCGTCACAGCTGCTGGTCAACATTCCCCGCCGCATGCGCGGTGAGCCCTTGAAGCCGTTCGTCTATCGCGACTTCGGCTCGCTCGTCTCGCTCGGCCACTATACGACCGTCGGCAACCTGATGGGCTTCGTCTCCGGCCGTTCGATGATGATCGAGGGCCTGTTCGCCAAGCTGATGTACCGCTCGCTCTACAAGATGCACGAAGTGGCGCTGCACGGCTTCACCAAGGTCGCGATGGATACCCTGTCGCGCACGCTGACGCGCCGCACCGAGCCGCACGTCAAGCTGCACTGAGCATCTGGCGCTGCCGATTCACGCTCGGCGTAGAGGACGCCGAGCGATCGGAGCGCGTGCGAGACGCCGTGCACTTGCGTCGAGGACGTGAATCGGCGGCGCAAACATAAAAAGCGATCAGCTTTCGCCGCGCAGGATGGCCAGCAGCTCCATGCTCGGGAAGCTGTCGGCCGGCAGCTTGTACTTGAGCTGCATCTGCTTCACGGCGTCGCGCGTCTTGGCGCCTGCGAGGCCGTCGATGTTGCCGACGTCGAAGCCACGCTTGGCGAGCCGCTGCTGCAGCTCTTTCGTCTCCTCACCCGAAAGCTCGACAACCGCAGCGCGGCCGTGCCCCATCTCCGGCGCCCCGGCGATGCGCGTGGCGAGATAGGCGGCCGTGGTCGCGTAGGTCAGCGACTGGTTCCACTCCAGATAGATGCGGAAGTTGTCGTAGGCGAGGAACGCCGGACCGTTGCGGCCCATCGGCAGCAGCAGAGACGCCGGCATCTGATCGGCGTCGAGCGCGCCGCCGTCGCGTCGCTGCACGCCCCACTTGGCCCACTGCGCGCGCGGATGCCTGACCGCGAGGTCCGCCTCCTGCCACGGCAGATCGCCGGTGATGCGCACTTCCTCGATCCACGGTTGCCCCGCCTTCCAGCCGAGGTGATGCATGTAGTTCGCGGTCGAGCCGATGATGTCGGCATCCGAGCTGAACAGGTTCGGATGCTTGTCGCCGTCGTAGTCGATGGCGAAGTCGACGTAGCGGGTGGGGAGGAACTGCGTCTGGCCGAGCTCTCCCGCCCACGAGCCGATCAGCCCCGACGCCTCGACGTCACCGCGATCGATGAGCTTGAGCGCCGCCTTCAGCTCCTCGCGGAACATCTCGCCGCGGCGGCAGTCGTAGGCGAGCGTCGCCAGCGAGCGCAATACCGGCAGCTTGCCCATGCCGGCGCCGAAATCGCTCTAGATCGGAAGAGCGTCGTGTAGGGAAAGAGTGTAGATCTCGGTGGT
>CALFEM010000101.1 GCA_937950105.1 uncultured Alphaproteobacteria bacterium
CGGCGCGCGAGTAGCCCATGGTCGTTTCTAACGGCGAGCCGGAAGAGATGAGGCGGCGGGTCATGCGGTGCGCTCCGAGGTCAGGGAGATCGGGAGTAGGGAGTAGGAAGCAGGGAGTAGGAAGCAGGGGGCGAAGCACCTGAACCTGCGAGGTGTAGCCCCCCCCCCCCGTGAAAATGCAGACCACGGGGAGAGACGGAATGCGGATCGCTAGCGGCGCGCTTCGCCTACTCCCACCTGTCAGGCGAACTCGAGGATGACGGCGTCGACCGCGAGGCTGTCGCCGGTCTTGGCGTTGACCTTCTTGACGACACCGTCGCGCTCGGCGCGCAGGATGTTCTCCATCTTCATCGCCTCGACGACGGCCAGCGGATCGCCCGCCTTCACCTCGGCGCCGACATCGACGGCGATCGACTTGATCAGCCCCGGCATCGGACAGAGCAGGAACTTCGACATGTCGGCGCCGACCTTTTCCGGCATCAGCGCCGCCAGTTCCGCCTCCCGCTCGGTGTAGACGCGGGCCGGCAGATGGATGCCGCGATAGGCGAGGTCGTAGCCGTTGAGGATCGGGCGCACCTGCACCGACACATCCTTGTCGCGCACGACGCCGGACCAGACCGCATCGCCCGGCCACCAGCGCGACGCGAGTTCCAGCGTGTCGGTCACGGCGCCATTGCCGTCGAGCATGGCGACCTTGATCGGGCCGTCGATGGCACCCTCGACCTGCACGTTCTGGCGCTGCGTGCCGAGATCGACGACGCGGCGGACGCGGAATTTGACCGGCGAGCCGTCCATCTGATGCGTGATCTCGCGGCGGCGCACGTTGTTCAGATGGTCGATGGCCGCGGCGACGGCGGCCAGCACCTTGAAGTCCTCGCCCTCGGGTGAGCGCGGCTTGAAGCCCTCGGGGAACTCTTCGGCGATGAAGCCGGTCGAAAGCTCACCCTTCCGCCAGCGCGGATGCTGCATCAGCGCCGTCAGGAACGGGATGTTGTGGCGGATGCCGTCGATGTAGAAGGCGTCGAGCGCCTCGGCCTGGATGTCGATCGCCTCGGCGCGGGTCGGCGCGTGGGTGACGAGCTTGGCTATCATCGGATCGTAGTACATCGAGATCTCGCCGCCTTCGGTGACGCCGGTGTCGTTGCGCACCGTAAGGCCGTTGGCGGTGCCCTCGTGCGGCGGGCGATACTTCACCAGGCGGCCGATCGAGGGCAGGAAGTTGCGATACGGGTCCTCGGCGTAAATGCGGCTCTCGACCGCCCAGCCGTTGAGCTTCACGTCGGCCTGCCGGAACGGCAGCTTCTCGCCGGCAGCGACGCGGATCATCTGCTCGACGAGATCGATCCCGGTGATCAGCTCCGTCACCGGATGCTCGACCTGCAGGCGCGTGTTCATTTCGAGGAAGAAGAACGAGCGGTCCTGGCCGGCGACGAATTCCACCGTGCCGGCGCTGTCGTAGCCGACGGCCTTGGCGAGAGCGACTGCCTGCTCGCCCATCGCCTTGCGCGTCTTCTCGTCGAGCAGGGGCGACGGCGCTTCCTCGATGACCTTCTGGTTGCGGCGCTGGATCGAGCACTCGCGCTCGCCGAGATAGACGACGTTGCCGTGCTTGTCGCCGATCAGCTGGATCTCGATGTGGCGCGGATTGACGATGAACTTCTCGATGAACATGCGGTCGTCGCCGAACGACGCCTTGGCTTCGTTGCGCGAGGAGTTGAAGCCCTCCTCGACCTCCTTCTTCGACCAGGCGATGCGCATGCCCTTGCCGCCGCCGCCGGCCGAGGCCTTGATCATGACCGGATAGCCGATCTCGTCGGCGATCTTCACCGCCTGCGCGGCGTCGGCGATCTCCCCGAGGTAACCGGGAACGGTCGAGACCTTGGCGGCCGCAGCCGCCTTCTTGCTCTCGATCTTGTCGCCCATGGCGGCGATCGCCCTGGGGTTCGGGCCGATGAAGACGATGCCGGCCTTCTCGAGCGCGATCGGGAAGGCTTCGCGCTCGGAGAGGAAGCCATAACCCGGATGCACCGCCTCGGCGCCGGTCTGCTTGCAGGCGTCGACGATCTTCTCGATCACGAGGTAGGATTGCGCCGCCGCCGCCGGGCCGATGTGCACGGCCTCGTCCGCCATTTCGACGTGCAGCGCGTCACGGTCGGCATCGGAATAGACGGCGACCGTCTTGATGCCCATGCGCTTTGCCGTCTTCATGACACGGCAGGCGATCTCGCCACGGTTCGCAATCAGGATCTTCTTGAACATCCCGTGATCGTCCTTGAATTCGGTTCTGGCCAGCCCCTCCGGCCAAGCCCCGTTTTCTAGACGGCCTTGGGCGCGAGGTAAACCGGGCACGCGGACGACAAAAGGCTAAATTTCAACACCCTCCGTCCGTCGTCTCGCCCCTGTAAACCCCGTCTCCACTACACGCGAGCGTGCAGGCGCTGGCGGACGAGGTCGATGGCGCCGCGCAGCTCATAGAGCCGGTCGGAATAGTGCAGCGGCACCGGGATCATGGCCACCGCCTCGTCGATGCGGTCGATCTCGACCTTCAGCTCCGGCGGCACTTGGGCGCCCGCCTTGAGACCGGAAATCGACTTCTCGACGCCTTTCAGTTGCCCGTACCAGTAGAGCAGACGGCTGCGGATGCGCCAGTCGTAGAGCATCGGGCCGAGCTTCAGCAGCGGCAGCAGGATGGTGGCGATCGGCACCACCATGATGACCATGCGCTCGATCAGCGACGCCAGCCAGAACGGCAGGAAGCGCTGGAAAAAGGGTGCGCCCGACACGTAGATGCGGCTCGCATCCTCGCTCATCTCGAACTCGGGGTCTTCGCTCTTCGGGAAGTCGCCGATGCGCTGGAACATGCCGCCGCCCTTGTGCGTGCTCTTCAGCGCGTCGACCAGCGGCCAGGCGAGCGCGGGATGCAGCGTGTCGCGCGCGATGACAGCGGCCTGCGCGGCCACCATGACGATGTCGCGGGCCGGGATGTTGCGCTGGATGTCGATGGCGCCTTCCGGCAGCACGACGCGCGTCAGATACGGGAACGCGCGCGTGTAGGCTTCGGCTTGCGCAAAGCTCACCATCCTGAAGCGATTGTCGCGCAGCAGCTTCTGCACCGGCGGGCTTTCGGGCGCGAGCGTCAGGAATGCGGCATCCGCCTCGCCGCGCTCCAGCGCTGCCACAGCCTCGCCGGAGCCGAGCGGCAGCAGCGTCGCGCCACCCTCCTTGATGCCGTTGGCCGCGAGCAGGTTCTCGGCCAGCACGCGCGTGCCGCTTCCCGGTGGTCCGATGGCGATCCGCTTGCCGGCGAGCGCGGTCAGCCGATCGACATCGACCGGAAGAGTGTGGAACACCCACAGCGGTTCCAGGAACACGCGGCCATACGACATCAGCCCTGGCGCGGTCCTCTCGCTTGCGATGCCGCCCTGCAGCAGCGCCAGATCGAAACGCTGTTCGGGGGCGGTCATGCGAGCGATGTTCTCGACCGAACCCTTCGAGGGCACGACTTCGAGCGTAATGCCGTTGCGCTCGAGGCTCTCTGCGTAGCGCTTGGCGAACGCGTAATAGGCGCCCTGCTCGGAGCCCGTGGTGATGACGAGGCGCGACGGCGGCGCCGGCTCGACGAACTGGTAGGCGAGCCAGAAGGCGCCGAACACGAGCAGCATCGCCGGGCCGCCGACGAGCAGGATTTCACGCAGCTGCAGGCGCGAATGCGGCAACCAATCGTTCGGCATGATCTCGCTTTCTGGCCGGATGATCCGGTATGCGGATCAAAACCAATCGATCTGTTCGATTGGACGGCACATCACCGGCGGTCAGATCGGAAGAGCGTCGTGTAGGGAAAGAGTGTAGATCTCGGTGGGCGCCG
>CALFEM010000102.1 GCA_937950105.1 uncultured Alphaproteobacteria bacterium
CGACGCCGAGGTGATCGGCCCCATCAATCGCATTGCCGTATTTCTCTCATCCCCTGCCATCAAGCGCATGGTCGGCCAGACCGATCGCGTCTTGAGGTTCTCGACCATTCTCGACGAGGGGCACGTCCTTCTCGTCAACTTGCAGGATGGATCGCAGATCACGACGGCCGATGCCGATCTTCTCGGCCGCCTGGTTCTGCATCAGTTGATGTTCTACGCCAAACGGCGCAAGCATTCCGAGCGTCCGTTCATCACGCTCATCGACGAGGCGCACCAGTTTCTCTCCGGCGATATCGACAGAATGCTCACCGAAGCGCGCGGCTTCGGTCTCGGACTCGCACTGTTCCATCAGGATACCGGGCAGCTTGAGCAGGCCGGGCGAAATATCGCGACGGCCGTGAAGACGAAGACCGCCACCAAGATCGTTCTGCGCATCGAGGACCAGGACGAGGCAGAACGCATCGCCCGCTCGGTCATTGCACTCGATGTCGAGATGCCAGTACGATCGCTCATTCGTCCGGCGGCCGTCGCACAGAAGGTGATCGAGCTGACCGGAAAATCGTTCTCGCAGAGCCGAGCGGACGGCATCGCCAAGGGACTCGCGAAGGCGATCGGTCGCTCGCAGGGACGTGGCACGACCGAAAGCGAAGGGCTTCTCGAAGGATTGTCGTCGGGGCAAGTTCTTACACCAGAGCTTGGCTGGCTAACCGTCCCCGACGTGCTATCGCAGTCGGCCGGTCTCTCGTCGGCGACATCCATGTTCAAGGGAGTATCCGCGACGGAGTCCGTCACTGAAAGCATGGCACATTCGATCGTTGAGCATCTCACCTCGGGCGAGAGCGTCTCCAATGCGATCAGCCAGACACTCGCGACCGTCTATGAGGATCGCGTCTCCGCCGTGCATAGCCTGGAGACGGTGACCTACCTTGCGGCAATGCTATTGCGAGAGCTGGAGACGGGAACCTACTTCGTGCGCCATGGAGCGCTCGCCATGCGACTGTCTATCCCCCGTGTGCCGAGTCCCAAGGCATCGGCCGAGCAGATCGAGCGCGTACTCGAATTGGTGCTGGCTCATTCGCACGCTGCGCAATCCATGACCGAGGCAACAGCGTCAGTTGCTCGTCGCCTGCAGGACTGGAGCACTGCGGCGCCGCCACTCGACGTGAAACCGTCCGAGGATTTCGCCTCACCCGAGCCGTTCGCCGATCCGGGCTTGGCGCAGCGCGTATGGCAGGAACTCGCCAAGGAGCAGGCCGCGAAGCCGGTGCGCCCACCCCGCGGGCAGAAGCCGCGCATCGTCACGACCGACGAAACCGAGAGCAACAATTCCTGATTCATTCGGTCTCGCGCCACGCGATTCTCGCGTTGCCATTGACATGGCTGCGCGCTTGAAATAATGTAGCAAAAACAATATGTTAAGAGTTCCTTCTGGTTGCGTCAGGTTCTCTCCGCATCAGGGTATACTATCAGCATGGTGGCGACGGGCACCACAGGAGCGAGGACGACGAAGCGCTTTGCCAGGAAGCAAGCGCCTCCGAACATGGTGCTCACCGAACGCGATATCGCCATTCTGCGCGGGCTGCTCCGGTTCCGATTTCTGACCTCGACACAGATCCAGCTGCTCGACAGTGGCAGCTACGCCAGCGTCATGCGCCTCATGCGCACGATCTACGATAACGGCTTCGTCGATGTGCCGACCGGGCAGATTGCCGACCTCGTGGCCTACGGCAATGGCCCCAACGTCTACGCCTTGAGCAGCCGCGGCGCTAAGGCGCTCGCCGCCTATGAAGGTGGCGACATCGATCGCTTGCGCTGGTCGCTCAACAATGCGCGCCTGAAGCCGCGTTTCATTCGTCATACGACCGGCATCGCATCGGTCATGGTGCCGTTGCTCGTAGCGTGCCGCGACGAGCGTGCGCCGAACCTCATTGACCATCATGACTTGGTTCCGCTGTTCCCCGCTGAGACGCAGCGGCGCGCAAATCCATTTCTTTGGAAGGCAACGGTGCAGGATCACGCGACGGCCGAGCGCATCGCTCTCGTTCCCGATCGCCTCTTCTCACTCTTGTTCGCTGACAGCATGCGAATGAACTTCGCACTTGAACTCGACACCGGCGAGATGCCGGTTGCGCGCCGATCCATGAAGGGCACCTCCATCAAGCGCAAACTCCTCGGCTATCTTTCCGGCTGGCGCAGCAAGGCGCACGAGGAGTGGGGCTTCACACGTTTGCGCGTACTTTTTGTCACATCGAGCCGGCAGCGCGTCGCCACCATGCAGCGCGTGCTTGACGACATTACCGACGGCCGCGGCAGCGGCATGTTCCTGTTTGCGACACTCGACGATATCGAGCGAGAGGGGCCACTCGCTTCCATTTGGGAGACGGGAAAGGCAGAGCGGATCTCTCTCGTCTCCTGATGCTCTTTGACATGGTGAAACTCTCGCATCACGGCGCGCTTGCGCATCGCACGGTGCGACGTACACTTTAGGGAGGCCTTCTGCCCGCTCTGCGGTGCTCAAGTGGTTTGAGCGTCGCTCGTGAGCAGGAGGATGATCCATGACATCGAAGCAGACGGCACGAGCCCGGCGCATCGCCGCGGCGCAACCCGATCGCGAGGAGGGCGGGAGCCC
>CALFEM010000103.1 GCA_937950105.1 uncultured Alphaproteobacteria bacterium
GACCGTCATCAAGGCGGAAGCGATCAAGAAGGGTGAGCAGATGCGCGGCGAGGGCGAGGCGGAGCGCAACCGCGTGTTCGCCGAGGCGTTCGGCCGCGACCCCGACTTCTTCGCGTTCTACCGCTCGATGCAGGCTTACGAGCAGGGCCTCAAGTCCGGCGATACCCGCATGGTGATTTCGCCGAACTCGGAGTTCTTCCGCTACTTCAACGAGGCTGGCGCCGCCAGCACGATGAAGCCGGCGCAACCGGGTGCACAGCCGCAGCCGCCGCGGCAATGAACGACCTTGCCGTCGCGTTCGGCCTCGTGCTGGTGCTGGAAGGGCTGATCTGGGCCCTTTCACCGGCGACCGGCCGCCGCCTTCTGGCGCTCGCCGCGATGACCCCCGAGGCATCGTTACGCAGCGCAGGCTGGGCGGCCGTTGCGGCCGGTGCGCTCGTCGTCTGGCTGGTGCGCGGTTGAATGAGACGCCGCGACACGGCATCCCGTCGCCGAGAACGCGGAACACGTGTGGCGTTTCACCGGCCCCGCCTGCAAGCCTCGCCGCGTGACGCGCGGCCGGATTCATGGCAGGAGACTGCCCGGACCGCCAGGATGCCGCCTCCTGCAGGAGACAACCACATGCTCGAGACGCCGAACGCTCTGCGTGCCGTCGCTTTGGCCGTGCTCGTCGCCGCCGTGACGGTTCTGGCCGGACCGGCCCTCGCCTACAAGGGCCCGCAGTCTGTCGCGCCCGTCGCCGAGCCGCTGATCCCGGCGGTGGTCAACATTTCGACGACGCAGACGACCAAGGGGCCGCAGGGCCTGCCGCTTCCTGACATTCCCAAGGGTTCGCCGTTCGAGGATCTGTTCGAGGACTTCTTCCAGCGGCGCGGGCAGACGGTGCCGCGCAAGGTGTCTTCCCTCGGCTCCGGGTTCGTCATCGACGGCAAGGAGGGCCTCGTCGTCACCAACAACCACGTCATCGCCGATGCCGACGAGATCATCGTCAACTTTCACGACGGCACCAAGCTCAAGGTCGACAAGGTGATCGGCCGCGATGCGAAGACAGACCTCGCGCTGCTGAAGGTGACACCGAAGAAGCCGCTTCCCGACGTCAGGTTCGGCTCCTCCGGCAAGCTGGCCGTCGGCGACTGGGTGATGGCGATCGGCAATCCGTTCGGCCTCGGCGGCACGCTCACCGTCGGCATCATCTCGGCCAAGCAGCGCGACATCAACTCCGGCCCCTATGACGATTTCCTGCAGACCGACGCGGCCATCAATCCCGGCAACTCGGGCGGCCCGCTGTTCAACATGGACGGCGAAGTGATCGGTGTGAATACCGCCATCATCTCTCCGACCGGCGGCTCGATCGGTATCGGCTTTGCCATTCCGTCCGACACGGCGGTCAGCGTCATCGAGCAGCTGAAGGCGTTCGGCGAGACGCGGCGCGGCTGGCTCGGCGTCAACCTGCAATCGATCGGCGACGACATCGCCGAGGGCCTCGGCGTGCCGGCGAGCGTCGGGGCGCTGGTCGCGTCGGTGACGCCCGAGAGCCCGGCCGCGAAGGCCGGCATCAAGGCCGGCGACGTCATCGTCGAATTCGACGACAAGGACGTCGCCAGCATGCGCGCGCTGCCACGCCTCGTTGCGCAGACTCCGATCGGCAAGTCGGTGAACGTGGAGTTCGTGCGCGACGGCAAGCGCCAGAGTGTGACGGTGGAGATCGGACTGCTGGTCGACGATCAGCCGGATGCGATGCTGCCGGACGACGGCCACGAGGGGCACGACGAGCACGGCGGCAAGAGCGATGCCCCGGAGGCGACGCAACGGATCCTCGGCATGACGCTGTCGCCGCTGACCGACGAATTGCGCTCGCTCTACAATCTCGACGCCAAAGTGACCGGCGTCGTCGTCACCGAGGTCGACGCCGCGAGCGCCGCCGCGTCGAAGAGCATCAAGCCCGGCGACGTCATCGTCGAGGTGGCGCAGGACCAGGTGGCGACGCCCTCCGATGTCCAGCGCAGTATGGACAAGGTTAGGGGCAGCGGTCGCAAGGCGGTGCTGCTGCGCGTCGAGGATGGCAAGGGCGATCTGCGTTTCGTCGCCGTTCCGCTCGGCTGATAGAGATACTCGAAGAGAAGGCGGGGGCAATCCGCGTGGCGAAAGAACACGGACTGGTTCAAACGATCCTCGGCAGCCTGGTGCCCGTGCACCAGGACGGCCACAAGTTCATTCTCATCGCCGCGGTCGCCGCGGCGGTGATGTTCATGCTGTGGGAGCCAGTCGGCTGGGTGCTCGTCATCGTGGCGCTCTACATCGCTTACTTCTTCCGCGATCCGCCGCGGGTGACGCCGCTGCGCGAAGGCCTCGTCATCGCGCCGGCCGACGGCATGGTCTCGTCGATCTAGCTGGTGCGTCCGCCGATGGAACTCGGCCTCGGCGAGCAGCAGCGCGTGCGCGTGTCGACGTTCCTGTCGGTGTTCGACGTGCACATCAACCGCACGCCGGTGCCGGGCCGCGTGATGCGTTCGATCTACGTGCCGGGAGCGTTCATCAATGCGGCGGCCGACAAGGCGAGCGAGGACAACGAGCGCCGGTCGCTCGTCATCCAGACCGCCAAGGGCGACGAGATCGCCGTGGTACAGATCGCCGGCCTCATCGCCCGGCGCATCGTCACGTTCTCGCAGGAGGGTGACACGCTCGGCGCCGGCCAGCGCTTCGGCCTGATCCGCTTCGGCTCGCGCGTCGACGTCTATCTGCCGCCGGGGCGCACGGCCCTGGTCGCGGTCGGCCAGCGCGCGGTGGCGGGCGAGACGGTGTTCGCCGATTTCGCTTCGAGCGAGCCGGAGCGCGAGGCGCGCAGGGCTTGAAGCACATTTCGAGAACCGGCCCGCCGTCGCCGTGATTTGGGTGTAGGATGGTGGGGACGAACTGAAGGAGTTTGGCCCATGGACCCCGTCGTACCACAGCTCGAGGACGACCTGAGGCGCCGCCGCAACCGGGTCATGTTCCGACATCGCCGCATCCCGGTGCGCATGATGGTTCCGAACCTGTTCACGCTGCTCGGCCTGTGCGCCGGGCTGACGTCGATCCGGATGTCGATCGAGGGCCGCTACGAACTGGCGCTCGCAGCGATCGTGTTCGCGGCTCTGCTCGATGGCCTCGACGGGCGAGTCGCGCGGCTGCTCAAGGCGTCGTCGCGTTTCGGCGCCGAGCTCGACAGCCTCGCTGACTTCGTGAACTTCGGCGTCGCCCCTGCGATCATGATCTTCACGTGGGGGCTCGGCGATACCAAGAGCATCGGCTGGATCGCGGTGATGATCTTCGCGCTCGCCTCGGCGCTGCGCCTCGCCCGCTTCAACGTCATGATCGACGAGGTGAAGCCGAAGTGGCAGTCGAACTACTTCACCGGCATGCCGACGCCGGCGGCGGCGATCGTCGTGCTGCTGCCGATCTATCTGTCGCACCTCGGGCTCGATCTGCGTGACGCGCGCTGGATGAAGAACGTCATTCTCGCCTACACGCTACTGATCGCCTTCCTGATGGTATCGAACATCCCGACCTTCTCCGGCAAGCTGATGGGCGAACGCATCCGCCGCGAGTGGGTGCTGCCGATCTTCATGGTCGCCGTGCTGTACGTGGCGACGCTGGTGACCTATCCGCACGAGACGCTGGCCGGCACGACGATCGGTTATCTGGCGGCGATCCCGTTCGGCTGGCGCCGCTTCCAGAAGCGGTTGGACGAGGACGCGGCAGTCGAAGCGGAAGCGGCCGCAGCGGCGGCGGCCTCCGCGAGTGCAACGCCTGTCGCGGCCGGGCCGAGCACGGGCGAGCCTGGAGTTCAGCCCGGGAAGCCGCGCATCGTCGATTTCAAGGCGCCCGACGGGCGGAGTTGAAGCTCGGCTTCCGTGGGGCAGTCGGCGTTTCTTGGCCTGCCGGTTCACGGCCTCGCCGATAGAGGCTCTGCCGATCGGAAGCCGGGCGCGCGCGTCAATCGGCAGCGGCATGGCCACCGCTCCGATCGCTCGCGAACCTCGCGAGCGTGAATCGGCAGCGGCAAAGACCGCTCCGATCGCTCGCGAACTTCGCGAGCGTGAATCGGCAGCGGCAAAGACCGCTCCGCTCGCTCGCGGTCCATTCATCGCGCGCGTCAATCGGCAGCGGCAAAGACCGCTCCGATCGCTCGCGAACTTCGCGAGCGTGAATCGGCAGCGGCAAAGACCGCTCCGATCGCTCGCGAACCTCGCGAGCGTGAATCGGCAGCGGCAAACAAAGCATCCTATTTCGTTTCGTCGGCGGCGCGATGATAGATGTCGTCGGAGCGGACGATGTCGTCCTCGCCGAGATACGTGCCGATCTGCACCTCGATGATCTCCAGCGGGACCTTGCCGGGGTTCTCGAGCCGGTGCCATTGCGTCGCGAAAATGTAGACGCTCTCGTTCTCGCGCACGAGCTTCTCGACCTCGCCGATGACGACCTTGGCGGTGCCCTGCACGACGATCCAGTGCTCCGACCGGTGATGGTGCATCTGCATCGACAGCTTGCCGCCCGGTTTGACGTGCAGCAGCTTCACCTGGAAGCGCGGTCCGAGCGACAGCGTCTCGAAGAAGCCCCACGGGCGGAAGTTGCGGAGGTGCTGCTCCTGCTCCTTGCGGTTCGATTGGCGCAGGCGCTGGACGATGTGCGAGACATCCTGCGCACGGCTGCGGTCGGCCACCAGCAGCGCGTCCGGTGTGTCGACGATGACGAGGTTGTCGACGCCGATGGTGGCCACCAGCGACTTTTCGGAATGGACGTAGCTGTTGGTGGTGTCCTCGAGCAGCGTTTCGCCGTGGCAATAATTGCCCTGCGCGTCGCGCGGCGCGATTTCCCACAGCGACGACCACGAGCCGACGTCGTTCCAGCCGACGTCGATCGGCAGCATGGCGGCCTTGTTGGTCTTCTCCATCACGGCGTAATCGACGGAGATGCTCTGCGCCTTGGCGAAAGCCTCGCGGTCGAGCCGCTCGAAACCGAGATCGTCGGCGCGGGCCTCCCAGGCCTTGCGCGCGGCGGCGAGCGCTTCGGGTGCAAGGCGCGCCATCTCGTCGATCAAGGTGCGCGCCGACAGTACGAAGATGCCGCTGTTCCAGAAGTAGTCGCCGGACGCGAGATAGCGCTCGGCGTTGGCGCGGTTCGGTTTCTCGGTGAAGCCGCCGACCTCGAAGGCGGCGCCGGGGAACTGGTCGAGCGCGCGGCCCTGCTTGATGTAGCCGTAGCCGGTGTGCGGCTCGGCCGGCTTGATGCCGAACAGCACGAGGCGGCCGGTGGCGGCGACGGTGGCGGCGCGCTTGATCGCCTCGACGAAGGCGTTGTCGTCCTTGACCACGTGATCGGACGGCATCACCGCAATCACGGCGTCGCGCCGCTCGGCGAGGGCGGCGAGTGCGGCGACGGCGATCGCCGGGGCGGTATTGCGCGCGACCGGCTCCAGCATGATCGAGCGGGCCGTCATGCCGGCGCGCTCGAGTTCGGCCTTGACCAGGAAGCGGTGGTCGTTGTTGGCGAGAATGATCGGTGCGCCGAAGCCCTTGTCGGGCGCCAGCCGTTTCAGCGTCGCGCCGAGGAAACTCGTGCCCTGGCCGTTGAAGAAGCTGATGAACTGCTTGGGATAGAGCGCCCGGGACAGCGGCCACAGGCGCGTGCCGGAACCGCCGGACAGGATGACCGGGAAAACTGCGCCGAGTTCGCTCATAGGCTGCTCCTGCATTCAGGCTGGACGGCCTGCCGGTGGCGCCGCAGGCGGCGATGCCGTCTTGGCGATGGCGCGCTTGCACGGCTCGAAGCCCGCGCTGGGATTCGCAGGAACGTAGCGGTGGGCTTCCTCGCACACGATGGTGACGGGCACCTGCCCCTCGCTCCACAGCGCGAAGTCGAAGGTCATGCGGCACAGCACCGAGACGACGACATTGACGATCTCGGTCGGAATGCCGGTCAGCTCGAGGATGGTGATCGGCTTGCCGTTGACCGGAACGCGGAAGATGCGCGACAGCACCTGCGTCATGCCGTCATAGACGGTGAGCGAGCCGAACATGAAGCCGTAGCGGCTGTCCTGCGAAATCGAATCGATGCGCTGCTTGAGAACGCGGTAGGGCGCGAGATCGCGCTTGTTCTCGAGCTTGCCCATGCGCTCGTCGATGAGGCCGGTCAGGTCGGAGATGCGATAGGGAACGGGCGTGTCGACGGTGTAGCGGCCGTGATCGACGACGCCGCGGCGCAGGTTGTTCGCCTGCGGGGCGCGACCGCTCGAATAGCGCGACTTGGCGATCGGAATGAGTTCCTGCAGGATCTCGATCTCGGCCTTGCGCTCGCCCTCGCCGATCAGCACCTCGACGATTTCCTCGAAGGTGAGAAGCCAGAACGGCAGGTGCATGTTGCGCGGGCTGACCACCTCGGCCCATTCGGGGAAGGCGGTGGCGTATTCGTTGTGCGGATCGAGCAGGACGATGTGGGCGGCCGGGTTCTTCTCGAGGATCGAGCGAAGGATGAGGGCCGTGGTGCACGACTTGCCGGTGCCCGTGGTGCCGAGGATCGCGAAATGCTTGCCGAGCAGGTCGTCGACGCGAACCATGGCCGGGATGGACGAATCCTGTCGGATGCAGCCGACGCGCACGGATTTCGACATGTCGCCGCAGAAGGCGATCTCGAGTTCGTGCTTGTTCGCGACGCGTACGCGGTCGCCGAGTGCGGGATAGATGGTGACGCCGCGGTTGAACGTCTGCGCGCGACCGCCGGCCGCCTTCCACAACTCGCCGACGAGGCCGAGTTCGGCGATCCAGATTTCGGCGTCGCCTTCGCGCTGCGCGGGCACCGGCACCGAAAGCGCCGAGACGATGGCCAGCACGACCGTCGTCGTGGTGTCGATGGCGAGCAGCGTGCCCATCTCCGGCCGATGCATGGTCTTGCGACCGCTCGCGTCGACCCTGCCGTCGAGCAGGACGATGGCCTTTGCACCTGTCACCGAGACGATGCGTCCGATGGTTATGTCCGCGTCGAAGGCCGAGGCGTGCTGTGAGGCTTGCATTCTGGTGCTCGTTCGATGGGGCGGATTGCCCCGTGGTGGCGTGGTTGCTTCAATCGTTCGCTCGAACGCGCATCAGGGAGTCCTGTCCCCGAATACGAGTTCGCGACCCTTGCTGGCGGATACGCTGTGGCGCGAGGGGAGCAGGATCGAGACCGTGGTTCCCTCCCCCTTGCGGCTCTTGATCTCGAGACGGCCGCCATGCAGGTCGATCAGCGCGCGTGCGATCGGGAGGCCGAGGCCGGCGCCCTCCCGCCAGCGGGTGCGGCTGCCGTCGACCTGTCCGAACGGCGTCATGGCCACCGCGACCTCGTCGTCGGTCATGCCGACGCCGGTGTCGTGCACGTCGATGACGACGCCACCGTCGGTGGTAGCGACCGCCTCGATCTGAACCTTGCCGCCCTGGGGCGTGAACTTGACGGCGTTGGAGATGATGTTCGACAGGGCCTGGCGCAGCTTCGTCGAGTCGCCGCGCACCGGCGGCAGCGTCGGCGGCAGCACCTCGCGCAATTCGACACCGGCATCGAAGGCCTGCTTGCGGAAGGCCATCAGCGCATAGTTGAGCAGCTCGTGGATGTCCGTCTCGCGCGCGTCGATGGTGTACTTGCCGCTCTGGATCTTCGAGATGTCGAGGATGTCGTTGATGACCGAGAGCAGGTGGCCGGCCGAATCGTTGATGAGCTGCGCATACTCGACGATCTCGTCGTCGGGGAGCTTGCGGCGATCGTGCTCGGCGAGGATCTTGGAGAAGCCGATGATGGTGTTGAGCGGCGTCCTGAGCTCGTGGCTCATGTTGGCGATGAATTCGGATTTGACGCGGTTGGCGAGTTCGGATTCGAGCCGCGCGGTGTGCTCTGCAACTCGCGTGCGATGGCGCAAAACGGCATCGCCGAGGAGCGATGCGTACTCGCCCATCAGAGAGTTGTTCTTGCCCTTGCCGAAGGCGCTGTTGAGCATCGTGCGTCAGCCACCAATTCCAACGTGTCATCGGAATGTATCGGCCAAGAGATAACTTGTGGTTAATCGCGTCCTGTCCGACCATCCGCGGGGCGCTCCAGCCAGCCTCGCGCCATCTGCCGTAGTCATCGGTAATATAGTGATATTTCCTGACCGATCAGCGCAGACGATCCGTATGCGAAAAAAGCTGCATGAGCGCGATCTTTGCGCATGATGGCGTTTGCGGCCGGGCAGGAAGCGGGCAAAACTTCCCGATGAGATCGGCAGGATTGGGAAATCCAGGCGGGAATGCTCGTGAGGATCGGACGGAACATGGCGCGTGGCGCCGTCGGCACGCTGCGCGCAAGTCTGTCGGCGGTTCTCATCCTTGCTCCAGGGGTAGCGCTGTCGGAGCCGTCGATCGGGCAGTTCGAACTCAAGGACCTCGAGGCTGAGCCGGGTGAGGTCGAGTTCCAGAGCCAGAACGCCTATGCGATCGGGCAGCCGCGCCGGAAGTTCGCCGAGGAAGCTCCGGGCGAATTCGCCTATGACGAGAACTCGGTCACCCGTCAGCGCCATGCGCTCGAGATCGAGATGAGCATGACGAGCTGGCTGAGGACCCGCGTCGGCATCGAGTACGAAAAGGAACGCTTCGACGATCCGCCGTCGCCGGCCGCCGCAGATGCTTATGCACCTCTGGAGTTGACCGAGGTCGCGCTCGAGGGTGTCGTCATCCTGAGGCCTGCCAGCGACAACGGATTGGGATTTGGCCTGCTCGCAGAGTTCGAGCATCCCCTGGCCAAAGGCGAGATGAACAAGATCATCGTCGGTCCGATCATCGGCGCCCGGTCGGGGCCGTGGGAAGCCCTGCTCAACCTGATGCTGGTGCATCACTTCGGTGCGGGCGAGCGTGACGATGACGGTGTGGAGCGCGACGACAAATGGGATTTCGCCTACGCCGCGCAGGTCAAATACGAGATCGATACTACGTGGTCGCTGGCTCTCGAGGCATACGGGACGTTCGATCGGCTGGGGAAGACGGGTGAGCCGGGCGAGAGCGCGGTGCTGTTCGGCGATCACGACCAGCACCGCGCCGGACCGATCGTCTACTACGAGCGCAAGGTTGGCGGCGGCGGCAAGGGCGATGACAAGGACGACGACAAGCCGCGTGCGTCAGGCGTGAGGGCTGTCGAGAGCACCGATCGCGACGGCGACGTCACTGTGCGACTCGGCACCGGCGTGCTGCTCGGCCTCAACGACAACACGCCGGATGCGACGCTGAAGGCCAGCCTCGAAGTCGAATTCTGAGAAACCCACAACGACACTGCCACCAAAACAAAAAGTGGCCGCCCCGCAGGACGGCCGCTTTTCGTTCGCCGCGGGAGTGTCTGGGACAGGTTCAGTACTTCACCTTGACGCCGCCGTAGACGGCGACCGGCGCGCCGAGCACGACCGAGCGCGGATCGGTGAAGTCGGTGATGGTCGCGTCGTAGGGAGCGACGACCGGAGCCTCATCCGCTTCGAACAGCGTGCCGAACAGGCCGTAGCGCTTGTCGAAGATGTTGTTGGCGAAGGCGAAGAACTGCACGTGCTCGTTGAGGTCGTAGGACGTGGAGATGTCGACGCGGGTGTAGCCGCCGAGCTTAGGCAGCAGGTTGGCGTCGTCGCCGAAGTGATACTGGCCCGAAGCCGCGATCAGATCGGCGCCGACCTTCCACTTAGGTGTGACCCAGTAGTCGAAGCCGGTCTTGAAGCGATGGTTCGGAATGCCGGGAATGTTGTCGCCGGGGTTGACCTGGATGCAGACCGGATCAGCCAACGGGTCCTCGCAGGGGCCGGCGAACGGGTTTGCCGGCGACGAGAAGAAATTCGCCGTCTCGTAGGTCGCCTTGACGTAGGCATAGCTCGCGTACATCGAGAGCGGGCCATACTTGTACTTGAGGCTCGCCTCGAGGCCGCGCCGCAGCGTGTCACCGGCGTTGAAGAAGAAGCCGCGGCCCGTTTGCTCCGCCGCGACGAACAGGATGTCGTTCTGGCTCAGCGTGTGGAACAGGCCGACACTCCAGTCGAGCCTCTGCTCACCGCCCGGCGACTTCATCTTGCCCCTCAGACCCGCTTCCCAGGTCTTCGACACGACCTGTTCGAGCGGCGGGTCGTCGGTCAGGAAGCTCTCGATCGGGCACGGCTCTTCCGGATTTGCGCAGGCGAGTTCGGCCGGCGTCGGCGCGCGGTTCGCTTCCGAGTAGCCGCCGTAGAGCGTGATGCCGGGCACCATCTCGTAGGTCGCGCCGACGGTCGGATTGAAGCGGCTGAAGTCGTGCTTCGAGGTGATGCCGTCGAATTCGCCGGTGAGATCGACGAGGTCGATCCTGGCGTAGTTGAAGCGGCCGCCGAACGTCAGCGTGAAGCGGTCGGTCAGATCGATGGCGTTGAGCGCGTAGAGGCCGAGGTACTTCGTGTCGACGTCGACGTTGCGGCCGGTGAAGTCGTCGGGTTCGGTGATGATGACGCCCGAGGGGGTAACGACGTAGAACGCACCGATGCCGCCGAACTCGGACGAGGTCTGGTAGTTGACCTTGCCCTGATCGTAGCTGGCGCCCATGACGAAATGGTTCTTGAAGCCGAACAGGCGGGCCTTCTCGACGGCCTGGAGACCGAAGCCGAAGCTCTCGCTGTCGGTGCGAATACGATCGAGCGCGGCGAACGGCTCGTCGATGCCGAGGGCGCCGGGATCGATCGGATTGCCGAAGGCGTCGCGGAGCTGAAGGATCTCGCCGGTATCCTCGTCGAGTTCCTCGGCGCAGACGTTGTCGGCGTTGAAGTCCCCTTCGACAGGCGCGCCGGGATTATCGGCCTGCACGTCACCGCATTCTTCGAACTCGGCGACGTTGCCGTCGACGACGCGCGACTTGAAGCGGCGGAAGTAGGCGAGGCCGGAGATCGTAAACGTGTCGGATACCTTCACGGCCAAGTTGAACGACGGCATCACGACATTGATGTCGGTGGTCTGCGGCGAGGTGAAGGTGCCGCTGTCGCGCAGCGCCAGGATCTCGACCGGCGTCGCCGCCGTCGCGCCGATGAAGCTGTCGGCCATGGTCAGGTTGAAGTGGGCTTCGACGCGGCTGCCCTTGAAGCCGAAGTCCATGTAGGCGCGCTTGACCTCGGTCGGCGAGAAGTCGCGCCAGCCGTCCTCCTCGATGCCTTCGGCCGCGACATAGGCGGCGAAGGCGCCGCTCTGCGCGCCGACCTGAATGCCGAGTTGCTTGCGGCCGAACGAGCCGCCGAGGATCTCGACCTCGGCGCCCTGATAGGTGAAGCCGTCCTTCATGACGACGCTGATGGCACCGCCCACGGCGTTGAGGCCGAACACCGGATTGCCGGTGAGAACCGTCATGTCGCTGATGGCGTTCTTCGGCAGCACGTCCCAGTAGACGGTGTCGCCGAACACCTCGTTGACGCGCACGCCGTTCTGGTAGACGGCGATGCCCTGCGGGAAGCCGTTGAGCGAGCCCGAGCCGAAGCCACGATAGTCGATCTGCTGACGCAGGTCGTTGCCGCCGGCGTCGCCGAGGATGATGCCCGGCACCTCTTTCTGAAGAGCGTCCTGCGGCTCGTTGGTGCCGGCATTGTTGAGCGCCGCGCCGGAGACGGTGCTGACGCTGCCGGGAACCTTGCGCACGTCGATCTCCGAGCCGCCGATCGGCGCGACGCGGACGACATCGCCGGTGACGCGCTGCTCGTCGATGCTGAGCACCGGCTCTACCGGCGCGGCGGCTTCCACCGGAGCGGGCGCAGGCGCAGGCTGGGTGACCTTCTTCACTTTCTTCGGCGCCGGAGGCGGCGCGTCCGCCTGCTGCACGGCGCGCGGTTTCGCCTTCGGCTTCTCGACCACCTCTGGAGCCGGTGGCGGCGGCTTCGGCTGCTGCTGGATGACCTCGACGGGCGGCAGGTCGGTGGTGCCGGAGGCAGGAGGAGCGGGTTGCGCCGTCGCAGGAGCGGCCGGGGCCGGTTGTGTCGGAGCAGGGGTTGCCGTCGACGGCGCTGCCGGGGCGGGGGTGGCCGGAGTTGCGGGGGCCAGAGCGGCAGGAGCCGTCACGGCGGGCGGCGAGGCTGAAGCCGGCGGCTGCTGCGCCAATGTCGCCGCCGGCACCGATACGGAGCCGAACAACGCGAGCATGAGCGCGCGAGCATTCTTGTTCTTGTTCATTTTATTCCCCACGAAACTGCTGCGTCGAGAAAGCCAGCCAAGGGAACATTTTCCCGAACCAAATGGGAAAACTTCCCGAAAAGCTGAAAAACTTCTCGCAACGCCCTGAAAGTCGGAGCGTTTCTTCGCGTGCCCTTTGTCAGGGATAGTTAGAATTCGCGGATCGCGTCAATTGCGGCCGCGCGCTCGCAGGCTGGCAGGTCGAAATCAGGGGGCTCATGTTGCCGCCGCGCCTCAGATCGGAAATCGAGGCCCGGGAACTTTCGGAAACTCTCGCGCCGTCCGGTAGTTGCGGGGAGGCTGGCCGGACTGGTAAGCAGCGCAGTATGGCCGCATGACATGCTCACGCGAAGGTGACGGCTGCCGCCATCTCCAGGCCCTTGCCGGGAAGCGGCAACGTGGCGACTGTGCGACTGGCGAGAGCCAGCAGAATGAAATGCGCGCGACGAAGAACGCGCAAGGAGGATGGTTTGCAGCAGCAAGGCGTGTGCAGTGGTTTGTCCGCATTGATGGTGGGCATGCGTGGGCGAACGGCGATTGCCGGCCTGGCGGCGGTCATCGCATTCGGTGCGGCGGGTGAGGCTCTGGCGCAGGCCGCCGCAGCGCCGGCGCCGGTTACGTCGAACGGACCGGATGCACAGGCACCGACCGTACCGGCGGCGGCCCCCTCGGCGGGTGGCGAAGCGGTCGGCCTCGAGTTGAACAAGCTCGAACCTGTATCGAACAGCTGCCGCGCCTATCTCGTGGTGAACAACAAGAGCAGTCGCACCTACACCGCGCTGAAGCTCGATCTCGTCATGTTCCAGACCGACGGCGTGATCGGGCGCCGCTTCGCGCTCGATCTGGCGCCGGTCAAGTCCGGCAAGACCAGCGTCAAGCTGTTCGATCTCGATGGCGTGAAGTGCGACGAGGTCGGCAGCCTGCTCATAAATGACATCATGGATTGCAAGGCTGGCGCGGGCGAAGAAGCAGGCTGCCTCGAGCGGCTGACGGTCGCTTCGCGCACCAAAGCGCAACTGTCGAAGTAACAACCGGAAGAACAAGGAACGATACCCGTGGGCCAGACCGTCGCCGTGGAAGGCGCGCACGACCTTTCGATGATGTCCCTGATCATGAATGCCGATCCGGTGGTGCAGGCGGTGATCGCCATGCTCGTCGTCGCGTCGGTGCTGTGCTGGGGGCTCATTATCGAGAAGTTCGTGCGGCTGATGGGGTTGCGCCGTCAGGTGTCGTCGCTCGAAGGCGCGGCGCGGGCGGGCAGTCTCGATGCCGTCTCCGATGGCAGCTACACCTCTGCCATTCTCAACGCCGCCGAGACCGAGCGGCGCGACGGTGACCAGCCGGGGCAGGCGCTTTCGGACGTGCGTGCGCGCATCGAGCGCGCCATGCGCGGCGCCATGCGCGGCGAGCTGAAGCGCATCGAGAGCGGCCTGCCCTTCCTGGAGATCGGAAGAGCGTCGTGTAGGGAAAGAGTGTAGATCTCGGTGGTCG
>CALFEM010000104.1 GCA_937950105.1 uncultured Alphaproteobacteria bacterium
GTCGATGACGGCACAGGCAAAAATTCGGCAGCGGGCGGCAGCGTCCACGGCTCCGCAGGCAGGCGCGGAGGAACGCACGGATTTCCTCGGCGTCGCATCCTCGGTGCGCGGGTTCGCGTGGCGCGAGCGGCTCGCCCCTCAGCAGCGTCATATCGCCGACGCCATCGCCCAGCGCCATGGCCTGCCCGAACTGCTCGGGCGCATGCTGGCGGCGCGCGGCGTCGGCCTCGACGAGGTCGAGACGTTCCTCGACCCGACCCTCAAGGCACTGATGCCGGACCCGAGTGCACTACAGGGCATGGACGCCGCCGCGGCGCGCCTCGCGTCGGCGATCGTCAGGCGCGAGCCGGTGGCGATCTTCGGCGACTACGACGTCGACGGCGCCTGTTCGTCCGCCGAGCTGAAGCGGTTTCTCGATCACCATGGCGTGCCGGCGCGCATCTACATTCCCGACCGCATCTTCGAAGGCTACGGACCGAACCCGGCGGCGATCGAAACGCTGGTCAAGGAAGGCGCGAAGCTGATCGTCACGGTCGACTGTGGTACGACGAGTTTCGAACCGCTGAGCGTCGCAAAGCGGCTCGGCTGCGACGTCGTCGTCGTCGATCACCATCAGGCCGACGCGACGCTTCCCGAGGCCGTGGCGGTGGTCAATCCGAACCGGCAGGACGACATCTCCGGGCTCGGGCATCTGTGCGCGGCGGGCGTCGTTTTCATGGTGCTGGTCGCGACGCAGCGGCATCTGCGCCGCGAGGGGTTCTATGCCGCGCAAGGCATCGACGAACCGGCGCTGATGAGCCTGCTCGATCTGGTCGCGCTGGCGACCGTCGCCGACGTGGTGCCGCTGACGGGGCTAAACCGGGCCTACGTCACGCAGGGCCTCAAGGTCATGCGCCAGCGCCGCAACACCGGCCTCAAGGCGCTGCTCGACGCAGCCGGGCTCGATTCCGCGCCGACGCCCTATCATCTCGGTTTCATTCTCGGACCGCGCATCAATGCCGGCGGACGTATCGGTGATGCGGCGCTCGGCGCCAGGTTGCTCGCCACCGAGGACGAGGCGGACGCGGCGAAGATCGCCGTGCTGCTCGACAAGCTCAACCGCGAGCGCAAGAGCATCGAGACGGACATGCTCGACGCGGCCATGGCGGAGGCCGAGCGCATTCTCGACAACGATCCCGATCTGCCGCTGCTGCTGGTCGGTTCCGACACCTTCCACAAGGGTGTCGTCGGCCTCGTCGCCAGCCGCCTCACCGAGCGCTTCAAGCGCCCCTCGTGCGTGATTTCGTGGGAGACGGAAGCGGGTGCGCATCCGGGGCAGGGCACCGGCTCGCTGCGCTCCATCGCCGGTGTCGACATCGGCGGCGCCGTGCGCGCGGCGGTGGCCGACGGGCTGCTGGTCAAGGGCGGCGGCCACGCCATGGCGGCGGGCCTCACCATCGCCCGCGAGCGTATCGACGAGCTCGCGCGCTTCATGAGCGAACGCCTGCGCGACACCGCGCGCCAGGTCCGCGCGGCGCTCGCCCTCGACATCGACGGCGCCTTGCAGCCGGCTGCGGCCAATGACCAGCTCATCGACCTGATCGAGCGCGCCGGGCAGATCGGAAGAGCGTCGTGTAGGGAAAGAGTGTAGATCTCGGTGGT
>CALFEM010000105.1 GCA_937950105.1 uncultured Alphaproteobacteria bacterium
ACCACCGAGATCTACACTCTTTCCCTACACGACGCTCTTCCGATCTCTGATGGACCATCTGGTCGAGCTGCGCCAGCGGCTGATCTATTCGGTGGCGGCGTTCTTCGTCATGTTCCTCGCCTGCTTCACGGTGTCGAAGCACATCTACAACATCCTGCTGAACCCGTTCGTCAGCGTGGTCGGCGCCGAGAACGCCAAGGCGATCTACACGCACCTGCTCGAGAAATTCTTCGTCGACATCAAGGTGGCGATGTTCGGCGCGGCGTTCCTCGCCTTCCCTGTCGTCGCGATCCAGATCTACAAGTTCGTCGCGCCCGGACTCTATCAGAACGAGCGCGCCGCCTTCCGTCCCTATCTGATCGCCACACCGCTGCTGTTTCTCCTGGGTGCGTCGATCGTCTACTTCATCGCCATGCCGCTGCTGGTGAAGTTCTCCGTTGGCTTCGAGCAGGCGGCGACGCCCGGTCAGGCCGAGATCTCGCTGCTGCCGAAGGTCGACGAGTACCTGTCCCTCATCATGACGCTCATCCTCGGCTTCGGACTGTGCTTCCAGCTGCCGGTGGTGCTGACGCTGCTGGCGCGCGCGGGCGTGGTCACCGCCGACGGTCTCGTCAACGCCCGCCGCTACGCGGTGCTCGGCATCTTCACGGCCGCTGCTATCCTGACGCCGCCGGACGCGATCTCGATGATCATCATGGCGCTGCCGACATGGCTGCTCTACGAGGCGTCGATCCTCGCCGTGCGCCGGGTCGAGAAGCTGGCGCCGAAGAGCTGAGCGCAGCTTCCCGAGTTCTATCGCACGGTATGCGGGCGCGCGACTTCGGCGCATGCCTGTGCGCCGAGCCTTCAATCCGAACGCTTCTTGAATGAGATGGTAGCGGGACCCAGACTTGAACTGGGGACCTACGGATTATGATTCCGCCGCTCTAACCAGCTGAGCTATCCCGCCATCGAGGCTGTCTATAAGGAGCCTCGTATTCGCCTGTCAAGGCTGGAGCGCAATTGGAGCGGGCGGAACCTTTCGGAGGTTCCTGACGCATGCCAGCGCTCCGGTCTGTCCACGACGAGGTCGATGTTTCCAACATGCCGGAGGCGACGGGGACGACCGCTGCAGCCTCCCCGCCGGCACGATCATTCCGCAGCGATCGGCCGCTCGGCGGCTTCCATGTCCTTGCGGAAGCGCATCATGGTGAACAGGCCGAGCGGGCGCAGCGAGTGACGCTCGACGAGATGCAGGTCCTTGCAGCCCATCACGCGGCTCGTGTCGAACACCGAGCGCCAGCCGATCTTGTCGGCGAAGGGGGCCATGCGGCGCTCGACCCAGCCGCGCAGACCCTGCTCCTGGCTGAAGTGGTTGACGAGCAGCACCTGGCCGCCCGGCTTCGTCACGCGATCGAGCTCGCGCATCACGCGCTCGGGGTCCGGCACCACGGTCATCACGTACATGGCGACGACGACATCGAACGAGGCGTCCGGGAACGACAGCTCGCCGGCGTCCATCTCATGCAGGCCGGTGACGTTGGTCAGATTGTCCTCGGAAACACGCTCGTGAGCCTTCTCGAGCATCTCCGGCGACAGGTCGATGCCGACGATCTCGAGGCTCGGCTTGTACGCCGGCAGCGACAGTCCGGTGCCGACACCGACCTCAAGCACGCGGCCCGACAGCTTGTTGATCTCTTCGACGACGTGGCGACGGCCCTGCCCGGCGACGAAGCCGAACGTGTGATCGTAAACGGGAGCCCAGCGGCGGTACGCGGTCTTCACGTCGTGCTCGTGGATATGGCCGATGCCCACGATGCGGCCGCCGTCCTTGTGCAGGACGGGCGAACGACGATGCGCCGACGCAGGTTCAAGGGTCCTCATGCTCACTGCCTCTTCGTTTCTCACTACTTTGTCACGCCAGCAGCCTTGCGGCTGCCGGGATTGCTCGCGCGCACCGGTGCCGGCGCCTGAGCCGCGCTGCCGATGGCGGGAAGGGAGTTCGGGACGGCCCGGGCAATGACGCCGCCGCCGAGAATGCGCGCGTCGTTACCGCCGTCCGTATAGAAAACGCAAG
>CALFEM010000106.1 GCA_937950105.1 uncultured Alphaproteobacteria bacterium
CGAAGTGCTGAAGGCACGCCAGCGCGCGGCGCAGATCGCGAACGCTCCAGCAGGCGCCGTGCGGTCGCCTCAGTGAACCGCGAGCCACTGGCGCGCACGGCGCTGCGCGGCAGCGATCTGCACCCGCGTCATCTCTCGCGAAATTTCCTGGCGGAAACGCTTGGCGTCGTCGTTGCCGCGCATCGCCGCGAGGTTGAACCACTTGTGCGCCTCGACCATGTCGAGTTCGACGTCGCGACCGGTGCAGTACATCATGCCGAGTTCGTAAAGCGCGTCCGCGGCGCCTCCTTGGGCGGCGTAGTCCGCGACGTCGTGCGCGGCGAATTCGAAGCGTGCCATTGGCCTCTCCTCAAACCTGTCTGACCGCCCGGCTCCTGGGCCGTCCGGCGTCCACCCGGACCGCTCGACGGCACCGGGCTCGATCATTGCGGCGTTCCGGGGCGAACGGGCTCGACGGGACCAGCCCCCTCGATGCGCCGGGCGAACGGCCGACGCGTTCACGATGTCAGCGATCGGATGACAACCGGTAAACGCGATCATTTTTGTACTATTTCTCATGGTGTTAAGTGCTGACAATTCGAAATCGACTGAACCAACCTGGCACAGTTGCATGAAATCGGGGCAGGTCTTTACGCCCCGTTGGGCAGCTGCATCGAAACAAGCTGGCGAAGGCCGATCCGGCGGTCTGCGCAGCCCCCCCGCGGCGTTCTGTCCACCGCGCCATGGTCCGACTGCGGCGCACCTCGCCACGAGTGAGAAGTGGGAGCTGATTCAGCGCCGAGGACCGCGTTCAGCGACGGTTCAGACGCAAACGCACATCGTGGCCACCATTGAGCCGCCACATCGTCCGATTGACTCGGGAAGTGTGGCGGGGGAGTGTCGCCCGCGAGGCCGCCGGATGACCGGTGCACTCGGGGGTTGCACAGAGGGAAGGGGAACCAACGTGCTCGTTCGCGCCGTCGCTGTTGCCGCTGCCGCTCTGGCTCTTGCCGGTTGCGCAGGTGAGCATTCGCAGATGATGGGTCTCGGTCTCGCCAATCAGGCGATAGCGGCACCGCAGCCGGCGCCGTCGGTCAGCGAGAGCGCTCCGGTTCCCGTCGCCGCCGGCATGAAGCAGACGCTCGGCGGCAAGGTTCTCTCGGCCATCGCGCTCGAGCGCGTCACCGGCCGCAAGCCGGACCCGAGCCGCTTCCGCGAGCTGAACTGAAAAACGGGGTGGTCAGGGGATCCCCTGACCGGAGAGCAGGCGCGCGGCCCTGCTTCACGAAGCGACGTCTCACCGCCGCTCGACCAGCACCCGCCAGTCCGACGTCCTGTACCCGGTGGGCTTCCACAGGTGGGTCCACCCCACCTTGACCAGATCGGACTTCGCCAGCGCCGCCCGACCGGGGCCCGGCACGCCGGCGAGCCCGGCGTCTACCTTCGCCGGCGGGTCCTTGCTGTCCCAGACATAAGCGATGTTTCCCGAAAGCTCCCGCACCGATTCCGGCCGGAACGGGCGCGGCCCGCCGAGAACCACGCGCGCCTGCGGGAAGCGTTGGCGCAGGTTGCCCGCGAGTTCGTCGTCGATGGCCACGATTGTGCCGTCGGTTGCGAAGCCGCGCTCGAGCATGGCCCGCGCGAGACCGTCATAGGGGATGCCCCAACGGCATTTGCCGCACACCGGATCGTGAATGAACATGTTGGCGAGCCGCGCCAGCAAGGCGATGACGGCGATGGCGAGCGCCAGCTTCGCGAACAGCGCCTGGCGCCCGGCACCGCGCGGAGAGCGGCGCGCCACCGCGATCAGCCAGATCACGCTCGTCACATAGAGCGGCATCAGCACGTGCATGGCATAGCCGCCGATCCCGAGCACGACGCCACCGACCAGCGAAAGCACGATGCCGGCGAGCAGCGTCGACAGCACGAACCGCTCGAGATCAGCCGGTGCATCGCGGCGACCGATGCCCGCCCATAGGCCACGCACGTCGGCCCACGCCGTCGCCGCGTAGCCGGGGAACGCCGCCGGCAGGATGGCCACCAGCGGCAGCAGGTACATGATTGGACCGCGCAGGGCATCCTTGACACCGATCGCGCGGTCCTTGAGGGCCCCACGCCCGGTCGCACGCCAGATCGCGTCCCAATGCGCGGTATCCGAGACCAGCCACCACAGCCAGGGCGAGGCGATCAACAGCGCGATGGCCAACGACACCGCCAGCAGCGGCCGCACCGTGCGCGCAGCAATGGCCGGTTGCAGCAGGGCCGCGCTCCACAGGCACATCTGGTAGACGCTGTAATTCGGCTCGGTCATCACGCCGAGCCCGGTGACGACGCCGAACAGGATGTAGTCTCGCAGGCGGCCGTGATCGTAGAGGCGCAGGAAGGCGACCAGCGTCGCCGCCACCGCCACCATCGCCAGAACTTCGTGCGTGAAGCCCTCGTGGTAGCGCCACGCGATCTGGTAGATGAGCGCCAGCGACTCGACGGTCAGCACCGCCCACAGCCGGTCGCCGAGAATGCGGAACGCGGCGAAATAGATCAGCACCGCCGTCGCCGTCAGCGCCGCATACTTGATGGCGAGGAACGAGACGAGGCGCGGCCCCGTCAGTTGCTGCACGGCGTAGAGCACCCAGTCGTAGAGCGGCGGCTGGCGCGCCTC
>CALFEM010000107.1 GCA_937950105.1 uncultured Alphaproteobacteria bacterium
ACGATTGCGATTGCGACAAGGGGGAGTGCGCGCGTCACGTGAATGCCTTCATGACTGTCACCCGTCGATGTTCGCGTATGCTCTGGTGGTTCCGGCGAGCATCGTAGTTGGCGCGCGACACTGCACACGGGCACGTGATCGGGCGGCGCGTAACCATTGTCCCGGCGGATTCGAACAATATCCCATACACGTTGTGGCTGCCGCCGGAGCGCTGGTGATCTCGCGATACCGAACCTCCGTTCCATCGGGCGGGTGCCGTCGCGGAAAGGTCTCGATACACTTCGCCAGCGGTTGCCATCTTCCGCCCGGTCGACGTGCGTCAAGATACACCACAGATCGGCATCGCGCCTCAAAGCCCAGAGCCAACGGAGACCACCGCCGTGAAATATCTGGTTGCCCTTGCCGGCTTCGCCGTCGCTGCCGTGCTCGCCAACGCCGCACCGCTGCACGCCGCGGCGCCTGGCGATATCGTCGCCCGCTCGGCGGAAGGCTCGTCCGTGCGCGTCGATCATAGCGCCTGGGACACCTTGCTGAAGACCTACGTGAAACCCGGCGACGATGGTCTCAACCGGGTCGACTACGCGAACTTCCGGATGCACGGGCACGATGCCCTGAAGACGTATCTGCTGACGCTGGCGCGCGTCGACCCTGCGCGTCTCGATCGCAAGGAACAGTTCGCCTGGCTCGCAAATCTCTACAACGCCAAGACCATCGACATCGTTCTCGACCACTACCCGGTGCGGTCGATCAAGGACATCTCGCTGGGTGGCGGGCTGTTTGCCGCTTTTACCGGCGGCCCGTGGAAGGCGAAGGTCGTCTCGGTCGCCGGGGTCTCGCTGAGCCTCGACGATATCGAGCACGAGATTCTCCGCAAGGTCTTCACGGACCCGCGCGTGCACTACGCGGTGAACTGCGCCTCGATCGGTTGTCCTAACCTGCAGACGGAAGCCTTCACGGCATCGCGACTCGATGCGCAGCTGGACGCCGCCGCCCGCGCCTACGTCAACCATCCGCGCGGCGTCACCGTGCAGGGCGACAGGATTGTCGTCTCGTCGATCTACGAATGGTTCAAAGCGGACTTCGGCGGCAACGACGCGGGCGTCCTGCGCCATCTCGAAGGGTACGCGCAACCGGCGCTGGCCACGAAAATCAAATCGATCGGAGCGATCTCCAGCCACGACTACGACTGGCGCCTCAACGACATCGCCAGCGGGCCATGACAGTGCGGCCTGCGTGCGTTCTTCAGCAGGCCTCGTTCCGGGCGGCGACGCGTGCGAGCAGCGACACGAGAAGGCCGCGTGCGTTCTGGCCCCCTAACGCTGTTACACAGTGAAACAATCGCGAAATAGTGCAGAAACCGAACCTTGTTAATCGTGGCAGCGTCGTGCGCTTGGGCGCTTGCGACGGCCGGCGGTCGAGCCGAGTGCGATTGGAAGCACAACCGAGGTATGGCGACAGCGATGTTGAGAAACTCCCATTGCGCCGCGCTTCGAGGACTTCGGTTCGCCTTCGCACTGCTCGCTCTCGGGTTGGCGGCAGCCGCGGCGCCGGCCTCGGCCGGCCCCGGTCATTCCGGCGACGATGGCCATTCACACGATGCACCCGCCGCGGCCTCGGCGCAGAGCCCGCGCGTCGTCGCAACGTCGGAGAACTTCCAGCTCGTCGGCATCCTCAAGGCTGGCCGGATGACGCTCTTCCTCGACCGCGAGGCCGACAACTCTCCGGTGGTCGACGCCACGATCACCGTCGCCGGCGGCGACGCAACGGTGGTCGCCGAGAAGCAAGCCGATGGTACATACGCCGTCGCTGCGGATGCCTTGGCGAAGCCCGGCGAGAACGACCTGCAATTCGAGATCAAGGCCGGTAAACAGTTCGATCTGCTCGGTGGTATCCTCGCGGTTCCGGCAACAGCCCACGATGCTCCGCTCGTCAGCGCCGGGTACTTCGCCTCATTGCGTGGCAACTCGTCGACGGCAGTGCTCGGCGCGGCAGCACTGATAGCGGCGCTGTTCACCGGCGCGCTGGTCGGCAGCCTTTTCGCCAAGCGGCTTCCTGTCGTCGTCTTCGCCCTCGCCGCGGCGCTGCTCTCGTTTTCTCTGTCCGGAAGCGACGCGCGCGCCAGATCGGAAGAGCACACGTCTGAACTCCAGTCACTTAGGCATCTC
>CALFEM010000108.1 GCA_937950105.1 uncultured Alphaproteobacteria bacterium
GCCAGTTCCTCGCGCACCTTCTCCTTGGTGGCCGGGGCCTTCATTTCGCTGGCGACGATCGGCAGAACGCCGTGGCGCAGGTCCCAGATGTCCTTGGCGATGAGCACCAGACCGACGCCGCCGGCGACGACCGTGACCAGTCGCGCCAGAATCGTACCGACGAGCCGTTGGCCGATGCGCGTCGCGATGTTGGCCATCTGCCGGCGCAACAGGATTACGGCGGCGCCGGTGATGCCGCCGCTCGATTGGCGCAGCACATCGCCCGAGGTCACCTCGGCGGCGCCCTTGCCGGCGTCGGCCCGGAACTCGCCTTCCGCGTTCTGCGTGACGATGCGGGCGACGGCGGTGCCGTAGCGGGGACCGAGGAACGCCTGCAGGCATTTGAGCGCCGGCTCACTGGCGTCGACACTCGCCATCTCGAGGTTCTTGCCGATCTCGCGGCCGACGCCGGTGGCCAGCCCCTCGATGCCGGTCTTGACCGCCTCGGAGCGGTAGACGCGCTCGGCCACGGCGGTTGCCAGGGCCTGCGCCTTGTCCTTGTTGGCAAGCGAGGAGATCAGGTTGCCCCAGCTCGTCTCGTCGCGAACCTCGGCGACGGCGACGTCGACGCGCTGGTCGACGATCTGGTCGAGGCCCTGTGCCCGCCACTGGTCCTCGACCAGCGCCTTGTAGTCGACGCTGGCGAGGCCGCTCGAAAGTGCCTTGGACGTGATGGTCTCGATGGCCTTGCGGAAGGTCGGCTCGTCGGTCGTCTGACAGGCCTCGTAATCGGCGCGCGACAAGGCAGTCGGGGCGGCGGCGGGCGGGCTGCCTGTCGCGGGGGACGCGCCAAAGGCCCTGAGTGCGCCGGCCGCGTCGATGTCGGCCGCATTGCCGCGCACCATCGGCGGGGATTGCTGCGTCTCTCCCGCGCGAAGCTGCGCAGGCAGGCTGGTGAGCGCGAGGCTGGCGGCCGTGATGGCGGAAACGGCGCGGACGGCGATGCAATGCAAAATCAGGGCTCCTCGTCGGGCGGGACCGAGAGCCGGTGCAACGCCAGGCGCGGCCGCGGGCGTGCGACGGGCCGGCCCGCCGATGGAAAGTATATCGTAAATGCGCAGCAACCGTGATGGGCTCCGCAGTGGCCGAAAACAGTGTTTCTCGAACCGGGCCGCGGCGTGGCGCGTTGTCGCGCCGGGGCGTGGCGAGCGCGGCCGGCCGTGCATGTGGTGCGGTGGACAGCGGTCGATGCCGCGCCGGCCGAGGCAAGCGGCCCTCCGCCATCGTCACATAGCATTAAGCATAGCCGAGGCTCGCAACGGCCTCGATGGCAAAAGCCGAGTATTCTCAAAACCGAGCCGGGAAGGGAGGCGACCTTCGGACAGTTCGTGGACGAGGAGGCGAGGCCGGGCTTCAACATGAGTGTTGCGTGTTGCGTTGCAGCATTTCGAGTGTTGCAGGCAGCGCCGGCTAGCGCGCCAGTTGGCCGCAACCGCAGCAGTTGCCACATTTCGGCCGCACGCCGAACCGAAGTGACCCCGGCCCGGGTCCAATTGACTCGCGGCAGTTTATTGTGCGATGCACAATGGAGTGAACGACAAGCCTGTTCCGTTCGTTACAGCAGGCGGCTGAGTTTCGGTCATCATGTCTTTCGCAGACGGTGAATGACGCAAAACCAGCTTCGATTACCGGCAGTTGCCGGTCAGGACGCAGGGGCGGAAGGACGTCCCGGCGTCTATCCACGGCCCACCGGCCGGGGGTGATTTGTTGCAGGTGGCAGATCGTTTCTGCCCCGACAATCTACTCGCCGGCGCCGCGGTGCGACATGCGCGGTCGAATTCCGGCGGGCAGCACGTAGACGACTTGAAGTGAGCGGCGTCAGGCCTTGCGTCAAAAAACGGGCTTGGCGGCTGGGACGATCATGGGCTACTCGTTAATTGGAGTGGCGTAAGAGCGAGTTCAGTTAACTGCATGAACAAGAACGATAAAAGCAAAGGCCACCAGGGCACGTACAAGATCGAGGGCGGGCGCACCGGCGTTCTCCTCGTGCACAGCCTGGGTGGCACGCCTGTCGAGCTGAGGTTCCTTGCACAAGGGCTGGGCCGCTGCGGGTTCTCGGTGAGCTGTCCGTTCGTGCCCGGCATGACCGCCGGAACCGACGTTTCGGGCATCTCCACCTGGCAGGACTGGTACGCAGGTATCGAGGCGGCCTACGACGAACTGGCTGAGCACTGCGATACGATCTATGTCGGCGGCCTGTCGGCTGGCGCCGTGCTGGCGCTGCACCTTGCCGCGCAGCGTCAGGGCAAGATCAAGGGGCTCATGCTGTTCGCGCCGACGCTGTGGCCGAACGGCTGGGCGATCCCGTGGTACTTCAACTTCTTCCGCCTGGTGCAGGACCGCTTCTCGGCGCGCCTGTTCCATTTCAGGCAGCGTCAGCCGTTCGGTATCAAGGACGAGCGCATCCGCAAGTTCGTACTCGACAGCTTCGCCACGGACGATCGTCCGGTCGAGGATCTGTTCGGTCGCGGCGGCGGTCTCGTGCTGGAGTTCCGGCGTCTGGTCGCCGTCGTGAAGCGTGAGATCTCGGGCATCGCCCAGCCGACGCTCATCATGCATCCGCGCCACGACGACCAGAGCGACATCTCCAATGCCTTCAAGCTGCAGCGCGGGCTCTCCGGCATGGTCGAAATGCTGGTGCTCGACGACTGCTACCACATGGTCACGCTCGACCGGCAGCGGAACCTGGTGGTCGATCGCGCCGTCGATTTCGCGGAACGCCTTGTGGCGGCCGAGCGTGCCGCCGAGCGTACCGTGCGTCCGCTCAATGCGCAGACGCGCCTCAATACGGTGGCGGCCGAGTAGCGCGAAACGAGATCGGGGCCACGCGACGGTATCGCGCGGCCCCACCTGCAACTCGATGCGACTGTTGGCGACTTTCAGCGGCTCGATGAACGCGGCGCGCTGGCGGGTGCCGGTGCGGTGACGTTGCACGACGGCAGATTGGCCGGTGCGCGGGTCCAGGTGAACGACTTCGACAGCAGCTTCACGCCCTTGTAGCCTGTCAGGATCAGATTGTTGCGGCCTTCGACCGTCAGGGCCGCGTCATAGGACTTGCCGACCTTCGGGTCGTAGACCCAGCCGCCGTCGAGCGTGCCGTCGGACTGGCGGGTCAGATTGCCGAGGATCTGGAGTCCGCAGATCGGACGGCCGCGCATCTGGGTGTTCGGATTGTAGCCGTCGTAGAGCGGCCTGCCGTCGGCGCCGAGCGGATCGCGCAGCCACACGATGCGGCCGCAGAGTTTGTCGGCGCATGGATAGATCTCGACGGCGCCCTTGCCGGTATCGTCGTACCAGATGCCGGCCTCCTTGGCGCCGGCGGCCTCGGCCGGGGAACCGGCGGCGAGACCGAGAACGGCGAGAGCGGCGATGGCGCCGCGCAGCGTTGCGGGCGATGCGGCCCGAAGCGTGCGAGAGCGGAGCGAGGTGTTGGTGTCGGACATGGCGAGCTACGATTTACCGAGTTGCTGTCGGATGATGGCGATCGCGGAGCCGCTTCAGTACGGCTGGCGCGAGCCTGCGCAGCGCGGCCCGGATGTCGAGCGGCGCGCGACGATTGGCCAACAGGTTTACGGCAAGCGCAAGGCCGTCGCGCATATGACGTTAAGGCCGGCTATCGATAATCACGCAGCTTGCCGGTCGGAATGTGCGACGATCGGACCGGGATCGGCCCGAGGCGCGCCCTTGTTCAGCCTCAGTTCGCCCGTCACTACGAGACTTGATCGGCATCTGGCCGTTGCCGCCGCACGTGCGGCACCCGCCGATCGCCCTTGCAACGAAATGACCGGACAGGCGCGATGATCCTTACGCTCGCATTCCGAAACCTTTTTCACGATCGCGTGCGCCTCGCGGTGACCCTGATCGGCATCCTGTTCTCGATCGTGCTGGTGGCGGTGCAACTCGGCCTCTATCTCGGCTCGAGCCGCATGATCACGTCGAACATCGACAACGCCAGGGGTGAACTCTGGATCACGGCGTTCGGCGCCAAGAGCTTCGAGGACGGCGGTCTGCTGCTGCATTCGGCCGAGCGGCATCAGGCGCTGGCCGCGGCCGGCGTCGCCGAGGTCATTCCGCTGGTCGTCTCGTTCGCCGAATGGCGGCGTCCGAACGGCGGCAGCACCCGCGTCGTCGTCGTCGGCACCGATCCCGAGGACGGCGGCCTCGTGCCGTGGTCGCTCACCGACGGCACCTGGCTCGACGTGAAGTCGCCGGACGGCATCGCCGTCGACAAGTCCTACCTCGCCGAGCTCGACGTCAAGGGCATCGGCGATACCGCGCAGGTTGCTCACGGCCGCGTGCGTATCAAGGCGCTGACCGAGGGTGTGCGCTCGTTCACGCAGGCGCCCTACGCCTATATGCCGATCTCGCGGGCGCGCCACCTGCTCGGCGCGCCGGGCGATGCGACCAGCTTCTATCTCGTCAAGCTGCAGCCCGGAGCCGACGTCGAGTCGGTGCGGCGCGATCTCAAGAGCCGCTTCGAATCCGCCGAGGTTCTGACGGCCGAGGAATTCCGCGATCGCAGCCTCAACACGTGGCTGTTCCAGACCGGCGCCGGTGTCGCCCTGATCGGCGGCGCGCTGCTCGGTCTGCTGGTCGGCACGGTGATCGTCGCGCAGACGCTCTATTCGAGTACCAAGGACCACCTCGCCGAATTCGCCACGCTGCGTGCGCTGGGCTCGTCGTCGGGCTACATTCACAAGGTCATTCTCGGCCAGGCGGGTCTCAGTGCCGTCATCGGCTATGTGCTCGGCATGATCATCGCGCTCGCCGTCGTCTATGCGAGCCGCGGCACGCCGCTGCCGATGGTCATGACGCCGTGGCTCGCCGCGGCGCTGTTCGCCGTCACGATCTTCATGTGCGCCATCTCGCAGTTGTCCGCGATCTTCAAGGTGACGAAGATCGATCCAGCTATGGTGTTCAGCAAATGAAACGCGAACCCGTGCTCGAGGCCGTCGACATCGTCAAGGAGCTGGGCTCCGGGGCGGCCAAGGTGCAGGCGCTGAAAGGCGTCTCGATGGCTCTGCGGCCGTCCGAGCTGACGCTGCTGATGGGGCCCTCCGGCAGCGGCAAGACCACCCTGCTGTCGATCCTCGGCTGCATCCTGAAGCCGACCTCGGGAGACGTCCGCGTGGTCGGCGAGTCGACCATCGGCATGTCGGCCGAACAGCTGGCGACCGTGCGTCGCGCGCACATCGGCTTCATTTTCCAGTCGTACAATCTGTTCCCCACGCTGTCGGCGATCGAGAACGTGCGCATCGCGCTCGACGTGCGCGGGCAGAGCGGCTTCAAGGCGGCGGCCCGCGCCGAGGAAGTGCTGCGCGACGTCGGCCTCGGCCACCGCCTGCGCTATCACCCGGGCAACATGTCGGGCGGTGAGCAGCAGCGCGTCGCCGTAGCGCGCGCCATCGCCGCATCGCCCTCCGTCGTACTCGCGGACGAGCCGACGGCGGCCCTCGACACCGAGAACGGCCATGCCGTGATGGCGCTGCTGGCGCGCATCGCCAAGGAGCAGGCGCGCAGCGTGCTCGTCGTCACCCACGATCCCCGCACTCTGCCCTACGCCGATCGCGTGGTGCGCATCGAGGACGGACGAATTGTCGGAGAGGAGCGCCGGCCCGAAGGCCTCGACGCTCCCGAAATCACGGATCTCGCTAAGAGGCGCAAGGCACATGCTTAAACTCGACTCCACCATCAGCACCATCGCGGTCGCTTTCGTCGCCGCCGCCGCTGTCAGCGCCCTGCTGACGTGGCAGCCGAACGCGATGACGCCGGGCGCCCTCGCCAACACCGCCGGGGCTCAGTCGGCCGATGCGGCCAAGAAGGCCGATCCGACCTGGGCGGCATCCGCCACCGGTCGCGTCGAGCCCATGGACGGCGAATTGCGCATCGTCTCGCAGGCTGCGGGACCGATCGCCGACGTGCTGGTCGACACCAACGACCGGGTCCTCAAGGGCGACCTGCTGGTTCGCCTCGACGATACTGATCACCTCGCCAAGCTCGCGTCGGCGGTCGCCGAGGCCGACGTGCGCGAGCGTGAGCGCAACGACGAGAAGGGCGCAGCGACCGGCCTCGCCCTCGACCGCCGCAACGCCGAAGACGCGCTCGACAAGGCGGAGCGCGCGTTGTTTGCCGCGCGTCAGGCGTTCGATGCCGCGATGGCGAAGCGCAAGAGCGACGGCTTCAACGCGGCTGACCTGATCAACCTGCGTACCGCCGTCGCGGACAAGAAGTCGGCGCTCGCCGATGCGCGCCAGAAGCTTGCCGCGCTCGAAGCGCGGACCGATATGCCATTGCCCGAGCGGCTGGAAGCCTCGCTGACGCAGGCGAGGTCCGATCTGAAGCTCGCCTATCAGGCACTCGAGCGCACTCGCATTCGCGCGCCGAGCGAGGGCACCGTATTGCGCCTCAACGCCAAGCGCGGCGAGGTCGCGGTGCCGTCTCCCGAAGCGCCGCTGCTCACATTCGGCAATCTGGCGACGCTCAAGGTGCGCGCCGAGGTCGAGGAACGCGACATCAACAAGATCCGCATCGGCCAGTCCGTCGTCGTGCGCGCCGACGCGTATCCGGACCGCGAGTTCAAGGGGCGCGTCACGTCGATCGCATCGGCGCTCGGTTCTGCGCAGATCGCTTCGCGCGGGCCGCGCCGCCCCAACGATGTCGATGTGCTCGAGGTGATCGTCACGCTCGACAGCGGCGAACTGGTGACCGGGTTGCGCGTCGACGTGTTCTTCGCGCTGCAGGAAGCGGCCGACAGCAAGGGCAAGTGAGCCGCGTCGGCTCTATTATTCGTTGAAAGAAGAAGCGGCCGGATCAAACGATCCGGCCGCTTTTGCTTCGCGGACTGAGATGTGAAAGCGGATCAGGCGGCGCTGCGGGCGGCCTGATCGAGGTGCGCCTTGAGCTTCTCGTCGATGCCGAGGCTGCCGGCGAGCTGCATCAGGAAGGCCTGCTCGCCGCGCGTATCGGGATCGATGGCGATGCGCGCCGCGGTGTAGACCTGAACAGCCTGCTCACCGGACCCGACCGCCGAGGCGATGTCGGAGGCCGACGCCGGGTTGTTCAGCTCGTTGGCCAGGAACTCCTCCGCCTCCGGGCCTAGACCGGCCTGACCGAGGCTGCCGAGGATCTTCTGCTGCTCGGTCGCATCGACGCGGCCGTCGGCGGAAGCGGCCGCGATCATGGCGCGAATGTAAAGCGCGGCCTGCTCGTTGCTGGCAGCCTCCGGTTCGAAGCGGGAACCGCGCGGCGCAGCTTCCGGAGCAAAGCTCGGGTCGGCGCCGACCGGCCGGCCCTGCGCGTAGTTCTGGTAGGCGCGGTAGGCGAGACCGCCGATCAGGGCAAGCGCGCCGAGCTTGGCGGCGCTGGTTGCCACCGAGCGTCCGGTCTGCGTGCCGAGGACGAGCGCGCCGAGACCACCAAGCACCGCGCCGGCACCGAGCTGGTTCGAGCCGAGGAGGTCCTTGAGCTGGCGCATCAGTTCGTCGGGCGACTTGCCGCCGGACATCTTCTCCAACGCCTCGCGGGCGCCCGTGGCGTCGCCGATGCGGCCCGCGCCTTCGCGGGCGCCCTCGGTCGCCTGACCGAAGACCTGACCGAGGATGTCACCGATACCTCCGGCGCCCGTACCACCGCCGCCGCCCTGTCCGCCCTGTCCGAGCTTGCCGAGGATGTCGCCGAGGCCGCCGCCACCGGCGCCGCCCTGTCCGCCCTGGCCGAGCTTGCCGAGGATGTCACCGAGGCCACCGCCGCCTGCGCCACCGCCCTGGCCTTTCAGCAGGCCGCCGAGCAGATCACCGAGGCCGCCGAGATCGCCGCCGCCCGACGACGGCGGAGCCGCATGGCGTGCACTGCCTCCCGTGACGATGGCGTCGAGAATGCTTTTCGCGTCGAACATGGCGGCGGTACCTCCTGCTGGTGCGCCTTCTGGATCACGATCGATCCGGGCGCGTCACATAATGCGTAGCATGCGCGACAACCATGTTGCAGGGGGAATAACTGATGCGGCCAAGGCGAGGCAGTGGGGAAGAGGAGTAGGGAGCAGGGAGCGCGCCCCGATCGGCGCGCGTCCTTCACGCGCGGCGTGAATC
>CALFEM010000109.1 GCA_937950105.1 uncultured Alphaproteobacteria bacterium
AGGTTGGCGGCATCGGTGCGTGTGTCTCTTCAAGTGCTGCAACTCGCGGGGCGACCGGCACATCGGACTCTTGCGGTTCCTCGCTCCGCGCTATGATAAGCGAAGGTGACCAGATCGGGGCACGGGGCATCGGAGGAGACGGGGATGCGGTGTGGCGGATTGGCACGGCGATGGTTCGCGCGACGCCGCGTTGCGGTGCGGCTGGCAGCGCGCCTTCCGGTCGCGGCGCTGGCGTGGGCGTTGGTGCTCGTCGCTGCGTCGTCGGGTCCGCTCGCCGCGCAGCCGCGTTGCGTGTTCCTCGAATGCGGCCCCGCCGAGACGCCGAACCCCAATCCGGTGCAGGCTCCGGCCGTCGCGACCCTCAAGCCGCTCGCGATGCCGCAAACGGAAGCCCTGCAACGGGCGAAGCTGGCCGGAGAGACGTGCGCCGATGTCGGCGGATTTCGCTATTGCGTCAGCTCGGTGCTGAAGCCGCAGTATGGCTTCACCTATGGCCCCGAGATGATGCTCGATACCGATCTCAAGACGGCGTGGGTCGAAGGCAAGGGTGGCCACGGCGAGGGCGAGAGCCTGGTCGTGGAACTGAATGGGCGGCGCACCGTCACCGCCATCCAGGTCATGAACGGTTACCACAAGAACGAGCGGCTGTTCCTCGCCAACTCGCGCGTGCGCGAGGCGGAGCTGCAATTCTCGAACGGCGACATGCGCCGCGTTTCGCTCAACGATGCGCCCGGCGTGCAGACCATCGAGGTCGGCCGGCAGGCGGCCGACTGGGTGCGCTTCACCATCCGCTCGGTCTATCCGGGCGTGAAGTACAAGGACACCGCCGTCACCGAGTTCCGCGTCGTGACGCAGTGAGCCTGTCGCGCCTCTCGCGCCTGGGACGAACGCAAGCAACGAGGAGCAACCGGCATGCTGCAGCTTGATCGCCGTGTCGTTCTCACCGGCCTCGGCGGCTGCCTGTGCTGCGGCGGGCTCGTGGCAAGCGCCGATGCCGCCGAAGTGCAGTCGAAGGTGAAGGGCCTCGCCGAGATCAAGGGCTGCTTCGTCGACAGCAACAATGCCAATCTCGTGCTCGGCGCCAATGCCGCGCTCGGCCGCGCCGCGACCATGCCGCCCGAGGTGACGGCCATGGTGCGTTCATCCGGCAACCCCGATCTCGACAAGAGCTTCGACCGCGCCCTGCAACGTCTTGCCGAGACGTTCGAGGTGTGGCCCAAGGTCGGCTTCTACGACGACGGCGATGCCCCGAACGCCATGGCGATGCGCTACGCGGTCGGCTCGACGCACGAGTTCGCCGTTGTTTTCGGGCGCAACTACTTCGCGAAGATGATGCAGTACGATCCTTCGGGCATCACCCTGTTGCAGACCGCGGCGCACGAGTTCGCGCACGTCTGGGTCTATCAGGACGGCTTGTTCGAAAAGATCCGCGGCGGGCAGAAGACGGTGAAGCGCGTCGAGCTGCACGCCGATTTTCTCGCCGGCTTCTATCTCGGCTTGAGGAAGCGCGACAATCCCGAGGCGAAGTTCTGGTCGGCCGGCATGCGCCGCTGGCAGAGCGGCGATACCGAGTTCCACAACGTGCATCACCACGGCCAGCCGGATGAACGGCTCGCCGCCGCCGAAGCCGGTTTCAAGCTCGGCTTCCTCGACGGCAAGACGGCAAAGGAAGCCTTTGCCGCCGCCACCGCGCACGTTGCCAGGCTGTGAGTGGTTGTTGCGACGTGCGACGCGGCATCAGACCATTCACTACTCACTACTCACTACTCACTACTCACCCGCGCACCGGCTCGGGCTCCTCGCCGACGCTGTCGTCGTCGTTGTTCTGAACCGGCTTGGCATTGGCCGCTGATTGCATCATGCGCTCGGCGGCGACGCGCGCGATCAACCCCTTGACCAGATCGAGATCGCGCAGGTGCACGTCGGTCTGCGGGAACGGAATCTCGATGTTGTTCGCCTGCAGCGCCTTGAAGATCGAAATGCGCAGGTCGCTCGACGCGGCGCCCGACTTGTTGATGTCGGCAATGAAGCCGTGCACCATGAAGTCGAGCGAATTGGCGGCGAAATCGGTGAAGGCGACGATCGGCTGCGGGAACTTGAGCAGGGCGTCGCACGACTGAGCCGCATCCAGCAGGATCTTGCGCACCGCCGCCGGATCGGCCGTGTAGGCGACGCCGACGGGAATCGAGATG
>CALFEM010000110.1 GCA_937950105.1 uncultured Alphaproteobacteria bacterium
GCGAGGCCGTCGAGATGGGTGTGTGCGGCGAAGTGGCGGGTCATGGTGGCGCGATACCAGGCGCTCAGCATCATGTAGACGAGGCCCGCAAGGAACAGCAGGCCGTAAACGATGACGATGAGGGCCGCCATCTTGCCGGGATCGGGCGGCGCAAATTTGCCGTCAGCCTGCTGCCCGCCCAGAACCAGCGCCGTGGTGCTGCCGACGATCACCGAGGTGACGAGGACGGCCAGCAGCGTCATCAGCAGCCAGTACACCGCGAACGTCAGATAGAGCGGCTTCGAGGACGCCGAGAAACTGAACGCGCGCGTGCCGAAGCGCATGTCGTTGGTGATGATCCGCTGCAACTTGGTCGAGCGCCACGGCGCCGACCAGCCGAGCGTCAGCGGCAGCGTCAGCAGCGTCCAGAAGTGGGTCCAGCCGTAGGCGAGGGAGCTGCCGGCGAGGCCGGCGCGGATGCCCCGCCAGCGCGTGCGCGACAGGCGGAAGCGCTGCGCCCGGTAGATGGCGATACCGGTGAGGAACAGGAAGCCGGCGTAGAGCAGGACCTGGAAGCCGCGAAACGCCGCCGACTGCGGGCCGAGCAGTACGGCAGCGCCAAGCGTTACGATCATGGTCGGCACGACGATGACGCCGAAAATGACGAGGAAGCCCTTGAACAGCTCCGCCCCGGTGCCCGTGTACTCGAGCGGCTCGCCGTTGAGGCGGGTCGCCGACCAGATGCGGCGGCGGACCTCCGTCTTGCCCCAGAAATGATAGATGCCGAGCGTCAGGATGCGAACGACGAAGTTGTAGACCGAGAGTTCTGTCAGTCCGATCGGGTGCAGCCACGACAGGCGCACCGGTTCGAGTTGCCCGGACGGCGGCGGTGCCGTTGCCGTATCCAATGCCGCGAGTGACGGCGAAGGCTCGAGGTTGCTTGTCATCCTGGCGGCCCTCCACGGCATCGCGACCGCATCGGTGCGCGATCTCATCGGGACTTTATCCGCTTACTTCATCTATCCCGTCAGTGCGACCGCAACTTGTCGTCGCGGCGACCGAAGCAGAACCATGCACACCCGGATTTAACCACCCCCGCGGTCGCCGGCGGCGCCCGCTTTCTGCCGCGCTGCCGCCGTTAACTGTGCCGCAAAAGTCACGCAATCGCACAGCGGGTGCCTCGTTTGAGCCACAAACGATCACCACGTTCCCTCCCGTCACGACTCCCGGCAGCGACTCCTTTACCGGTGCGGCCGAGATGCCATGACGAGCTTCGTTGAGTGCGGCGGGCGGGCACCATAGAGTGCGCGCCGCGTGCCGCCTGCCCACAAGCGCGGGAGCGGTGGCGAAACACACCAGACGTACTCGACGAAGCCGAAAGGAAAAGGACGCAATGACCGGGTCTGCGAACGAAAAAAGGACGTTCGACAAGTCGAAGCTGCCGAGCCGCCACGTGAGCCTCGGCCCGTCGCGTGCGCCGCATCGCTCGTACTATTACGCGATGGGGCTCACCGAAGAGCAGATCATGCGTCCGCTGGTCGGCGTCGTCTCGGCATGGAACGAGGCCGCACCCTGCAACATCGCGCTGATGCGTCAGGCCCAGTCCGCCAAGAAGGGCGTCGACGAAGCGGGCGGCACGCCGCGCGAGTTCTGCACCATCACCGTCACCGACGGCATCGCCATGGGCCACCAGGGCATGAAGTCCAGCCTCGTGTCGCGCGACGTGATCGCCGATTCGATCGAACTCACCATGCGCGGCCATTGCTATGACGCGCTGGTCGGCATCGCCGGCTGCGACAAGAGCCTGCCCGGCACCATGATGGCCATGCTGCGCCTCAACGTGGCGAGCGTGTTCATGTACGGCGGCTCCATCCTGCCCGGCCGTTTCCGCGGCAAGGACGTTACCGTTCAGGACGTGTTCGAGGGCGTCGGCATGCACTCGGCCGGCAAAATGAGCGCCGACGACCTGCACGAACTGGAATGCGTCGCCTGCCCGAGCGCGGGCGCCTGTGGCGGCCAGTACACCGCCAACACCATGGCCATGGTTTCGGAAGCCATCGGCCTTGCGCTGCCGGGGTCTGCCGGTGCGCCTGCACCCTACGAATCGCGTGACGCCTATGCGGTGGCGAGCGGTATCGCCGTCATGAACCTGCTCGCCGACGGCATCCGCCCGCGCGATATCTGCACGTTGAAGGCTTTCGAGAACGCCGCGACCGTGGTCGCCGCAACCGGCGGCTCGACCAACGCCGCGCTGCATCTTCCAGCCATGGCGCACGAGTGCGGCATCGATTTCGATCTGTTCGACGTGGCGCGTATCTTCAAGCGCACACCCTACATCGCCGACCTCAAGCCCGGCGGCCAGTACGTGGCCAAGGACGTCTACGACATCGGCGGCGTGCCGCAGGTCATGAAGGCGCTGCTCGAAGGCGGCTTCCTGCATGGTGACTGCATGACCGTCACCGGCAAGACCATGGAGGAGAACCTGCGCGAGGTGAAGTTCAACACCGAGCAGAAGGTCGTCTATCCGGTCACCGATCCGCTGTCGCCCACGGGTGGCGTGGTCGGCCTGCAGGGCAGCCTCGCACCCGACGGCGCGATGGTGAAGGTCGCCGGCATGAAGAAGCTTACTTTCCGCGGTCCGGCGATCGTGTTCGACTGCGAGGAGGACGCCTTCGCCGCCGTCGAGCAGGGCAAGTACAAGGACGGCGACGTCTTCATCATCCGCTACGAGGGGCCGAAAGGCGGTCCCGGCATGCGCGAGATGCTGTCGACCACCGCGGCGCTCTACGGCCAGGGCGCGGGAGATAAGGTCGCGTTGATTACGGACGGGCGTTTTTCGGGCGCGACGCGAGGCTTCTGCATCGGCCATGTCGGGCCGGAGGCGGCGGTCGGCGGTCCGATCGCGCTGGTGCAGAATGGCGACATGATCAGCATCGACGCGGAAAAAGGCACGCTCGATCTGGAAGTTGAACCAGAAGAGCTGGCCCGCCGCAAAAAGGTCTGGAAGGCACCGGATAATCCTCATCGTAGCGGTGTGCTGCGCAAGTATGCTGATCAAGTGGGTCCCGCACGCTTCGGCGCCGTAACGCACCCCGGCGGAAAGGCTGAAGTTCACTGTTATGCGGACATCTAGGCGTATCCTCGCTCTGACGCTTGCGCTGCTGTCGACGGCGGCACCGGTTTCGGCCGGTGCCGGCGTCGCCGGGCAGTTCCGCTCGGCGGAAGAAGCTCTGCAGCAGGGTATCGGCGCCTATTCGGGCGGCTATTACGAGATGGCCATACCGGCTCTCGAGGTGGCGGCAGCGCAGAACAACTTCTTCGCCCAGTACTATCTGGCGCGCATTTATTCCGACAATCAGAGCGCGCATACCGACCACGCCAAGGCGTACATGTTCTATCAGAAGATCGCCAACGACTATGCCGACGTCGATCCCGACGACGACCGGCGTGCACCGTTCGTGGCGAAGGCGCTGACGGCGCTCGCGGGCTATGTGCGCCGCGGCCTGCCCGAGGTCAGCCTCGAGGCCGATGCCGAGCGCGCGGCCGATTATCTCCACCACGCGGCGATCTTCTTCAACGACGAGGATGCGCAGTTCGAGCTGGCCAAGCTGCAGCTCAAGGGCGAGGGCGTGCCGAGCGACGTTGCGCAGGGCAAGCACTGGCTGGCGATCCTGTCGCAGAAGGGCCATGCCGGCGCGCAGGCGTTTCTCGCCGATCTCTACTGGCGCGGCCTGCACATGCCGAAGGACCAGGTGCGGGCTCTCGCCCTCATCTCGGTCTCGGTGAAGAACGCACCGGGCGCCGAGAAGGTGTGGATCGAGGACATCTACCAGAACATCTACTGCGGTGCCTCGCAGGGTGTCCGCAAGCAGGTCGGCGGCATGGTCGCTGAATGGGACAGCCGCTATGGCCGTCGCCCGCAGGCCGAGGACCACACCGGTCTCGATCCGCTGCGCGCCGCCGCGACGCGGACCTGCGAGAACGGCGAACTGGTGCCGCTCGACTTCGAGGGCGACAAGCAGGGCAAGGTGACGGGGCCGCAGATCGCCGTCGATCCTGCGATCCGCACGGCTCCCCCGATGGGGATCGTCCCCAACGACCTCGGCTCGTCGAGCGGGCTCGGTGGTCCGCGTCTGGCGCCGCCCGCAAGCCCGGTGCCGCCGGCGGCCGGTCTGCGTGACGCCGGCGAAACCGACCGCAGCGTGCGCTGAGTCGCCAGACGCCTCGGGTCAGCGCGCGGCTCGGCGCCACATCAATCCGATGATGAGCCCGACCCCGGCGCCGATCGGTCCGGTGACGAACGCCGAGGTCATAGCCATCTCGAGGCTCTTGTCATGTGTGTTGGTCGACAGCAGCGCGATCAGCACGGCCCCGATAGCAGCACCCGCGACGTAGCCGAGCAGCACTCCAGTCAACGCGCGCGCTGCGGTCGCCATCCGTCGCCTCTATTCTGATGCGGGAGCGTCCGGCACCCACAGCACGTCGAGTGCGAAGGTGTGCACCTCGAACGGCGGCGCGGTGACGGCATCGGCATCCTTGAACGTCGCCGCCAGAAGCCACTTGCTGCCGGTCAATTCCAGCACTTCGAGCGTGCGCGCGAGCGGGTCTACGTACCAGCAATGCTTGACGCCGAACTCGGCATAGACCGAGAGCTTGTCGGTGCGGTCGAGCGCCTGTGTCGAGGGCGAGAGGATTTCCGCCAGCCAGTCGGGCGGCGTCTCGATCCAGGCGGTCTCCGGGAACGGCGTCAGCCGCTCTACGCGCCAGCCGGCGATGTCGGGTACGACGACGTGCGGGCCGAGATGCAACTCCGGCTCGACCATGAAGCGCCAACCGCCAGGCCCTCCCCTTCCACGCCCGAAGGGCGGCCCGAGTTCCACGTCGAGTTCGTGGGCCACGACGGCGTGCCGCGGTGCTGGCCGAGGGTGAGCGTGCAGCGCGCCATAGATGATCTGGCCCACCATGTTGGGTGGCAGCGCTTCGAGATCGGCATATGTGACAGGTTGGAGTTTCGGCTTCAGCATTCAACGACCGATGGTTTGCGACGCGGGCAGTATGGGAGAGGCTGCTGTGTCACACAACAGCGTCCGCACCGACCATCACACGCTGATCTCCGCCCACACGGGAACGTGGTCCGAGGGCTTCTCGCGGGCGCGCACATCCTTGTCGATGCCGCTGGCACGCAATCGGTCGGCCGCCTGCGGCGAGAGCAGCATGTGGTCGATGCGGATGCCGTGGTTCTTCTGCCAGGCGCCGGCC
>CALFEM010000111.1 GCA_937950105.1 uncultured Alphaproteobacteria bacterium
CCCACCAGCTCGTTGTGCGCCTCGGCCATGGACTCGGCGGCTTCGGCGGCCGCCTCTTCCTCGATCAGCGCTTGCCGGTCAGCGACCGGAATCTGGTAGTAGTCTGGGTGGATTTCGTTGAAGGCGAGGAAGCCGTGGCGGTTGCCACCGTAGTCGACGAAAGCCGCCTGCAGCGATGGCTCGACGCGCGTCACCTTGGCGAGATAGATGTTGCCGCGAAGCTGTTTCCGGGCGGCGCTCTCGTAATCGAATTCCTCTACGCGGCCTCCGCGCAATACCACCACCCGGGTCTCCTCCGGGTGGGTGGCGTCGATGAGCATCTTGTTCGATTCTGCCATTTCTCAAAGTCCTCTGCGCACAGGCGCGCGCGCCGTCGCGACCAGGCCTCGAAGCCGGCGCTCGGAGTCGCATCGCGGTCGTGCGATCTGTTCAGTCGGGTTGATGGGGATTGGGGTTTGAAGTCGGCTGCGCGCGCCAACTCCCGGCCGCCCCGATCGGGCGGCGCGCCGGCGAGGGCGGAGACCCTCTGCGGCTTCAGGAACGGCGGGCGGACGTACGGCATGGGTCCTTGCTTTGTGAGACCGGAGCCGGGGCGACTTGGAAACGGCCCTGCTCCAGGTGGCGTCCTTCGCGGTTCGCTCAGGACGGAAATTCGGTTCGAGTCTCGAGTGATCGACCGTCGGCCGAGGCTGCGCGGCTGATCAATCCAATTGCAGCGGCAACGGTGCCCGATCCGGCAGCCGGCTCGCTAACCCTCGATACATGCAGCGGTCCCGGGACGGCTCAGGCCGGCGACGGGCGGTACGATGCGAGAGGGGCGAGCGGATTGGCTCCAGCCCGATGCTGCTTCGGCCCGGCGGCGGAAGGCTCGCGATCACAGATCCGGTCGCGATGCTCGACCCGGCACGCTGCGCTGGACCGACCACCGGACCAACTGACAACGGCAAGAGGGTGCGAACGAGCTCAACGACAAGGCGCGATCACAGTCGCCGCAGAGCGACACCAACTTGTACGGGTTCGCCCAAACGAAGGCAAGAGTGATATAACCCGATTCACGCCCGGCGGACAGACGCCATACACTGTCGATCGTGCTCTGTCGGATCTAAAAAACCATTAAGACCCAGTACGTTGAAGGGGCAGTCTGCGGAGGTCGATGCAACGTGAGTTGCACGCTGCGAGCAACGTCAGGCCGACCCTGCGTCGGCGTCAGCGGGCGCCTGTTTGCGGCTGTCGCAACAATGTGCGCACTGTGGATTCCGGGTGACGCCCGGGCCAATGAACCGGGCGAGCGCAGCCTTTTCGACACCGTCATCCGCCGCACGCCTGCCCCCGCCGACAAGCCAAAGCCGGAGAAGCATCCTCCCGCCGCGGCGAATGCGGCACCTGCGGACGCGAAGCTCGAACCGGCCAGGGGGGGCTCGGCGCAGTCCACGGTGGTTTCCGCCGCTGGCGTTCAGACCTCCGGACAGCGGACCGAATTCAGCCTGCGCCTCAGCCGCGGCGTCCGCGTCGAGGTCTTCACGCTGGCCAAGCCCTACCGCGTCGTCATCGACATGCCCGATGCCGTTTTCGACCTCCCCGATGGCACCGGCCGCAAGGGCGCCGGGGCCATCTCGGCGTTCCGTTACGGCCTGTTCGCCGACCGCAAGTCCCGCGTCGTCATCGATGTCAGCGGACCGGTGCGCATCGAGCAGGCGAAAATGACCGGGGCTTCGGGCGGCGGGGTGGACCTGGCGATCTCCCTTTCGCCGATTTCGGCCGAGGAATTTGGCGCCGGCACCGGCGCCGGTGTCTCGGGGGATGCGGCGGCGGCCTCGAGGCCGGCAGTGTACGACGATCAGGTGGCGAAACCGGCCTCCGCCAGGCCTGTGGTCCTGATCGATCCCGGGCACGGGGGCATCGATCCCGGCGCACTCGGCGCCAGCAATATTCTGGAAAAGGTGATCGTTCTTGCGGTCGCCCAAAAGGTGAAGCGCCGGCTCGAGGCGCTCGGCCGTTTCGACGTGCACCTGACGCGATCCGGCGACGTCTTCATGTCGCTCGACCAGCGCGTCAAGCGATCGCGCGAGCTCGGCGCCGACCTGTTCATTTCGTTGCACGCCGATTCGATCGCGTCGAAGACCTATGCGCCGGTCGTGCGAGGGGCGTCGGTCTATACGCTGTCGGATCATGCCTCCGACGAACAGGCCCGCCTCATGGCCGAGAAGGAGAACGCCTCGGATCTGCTGGCCGGTGTCGACATGTCCGACGGCGAGCAAGCCGACGAGGTTCGCAACATATTGATCGACTTGATGAAACGTGAGACGTCGAACTATTCGGCGGACTTCTCGCGCCTGCTCACCGGGCGGCTCTCGAAGAGCATCTCGATGTCGCGCGATCCGCAGCGGTCGGCGGCCTTCAAGGTGCTGCGTCAGACGCACGCGCCATCGGTGCTGATCGAACTCGGCTTTATGAGCAACGAGGCGGACGAGGCGCTGATGCAACAAGCCGAATGGCAAGGGAAGGTGGCGCAGTCGATCGCGTCCGCCGTCGAATCGTTCTTCGAGGGGCGCACGGCCAAGGCGCCGTAAGGCTCCCTTTGACCTCGCTGCGCGTCGGATTGCGTCAGGCGTGTGACAACTCTTTCAACTCCAGGGCCCTTCCGGGATGTTGATGAGGCGGTGACGACGTGCTGCCATATTCCATGTTAGATTGGCGTGCTCGAGGGGTGGACGTTCTGGGGGCGGATCACCTGATCGCGCTCTAATTCGTGTAGGTCCCGGCGTGCGGCCGTCGATCCGTTCGCCGCAATGGCGCGCACAGACCGGTTGACGCATGTTGGGGGTTGCGGTTCGCGTCCACTTATTGCATCGCAGCATGGTGGTGCCTGACGCACCATTCCGGACGGACCGCCACAAGGCGAGAATGCAAGGTCCAAGAGGCTGATGAGACCACCGACTCTGCCACCGCCGGCGCCGCAGAAGCGCAAGCGCCGTCGCAAGAGCTTCCTGCTGAGCTTCCTCGGCTGGAGCTTCGCGACGGGCGTTCTGCTGTTCGTGGTCGGCTCGGCCGTCGCGGGGCTGCTCATCTATCGCGCCTCGCAGGACCTGCCGGACTACGAGAGCCTGTCGAAGTACGAGCCGCCGGTGATGACGCGCATCCATGCGCACGACGGCTCGCTGATCGCCGAGTATGCGCGCGAGCGGCGCATCTTCGTCCCCATCAACACCATTCCGAAGCTGCTCATCGCCGCCTTCCTGTCGGCCGAGGACAAGCGCTTCTACGAGCACGGCGGCATCGACTTCCAGGGTGTCGGACGCGCCGTCTACAAGTTGGTCGAGGGCAAGCTCAAGGGCAGCGACCGGCGCGCCGAGGGCGCCTCCACCATCACCCAGCAGGTGGCGAAGAACTTCCTGCTGACCAGCGATCGCACCATGGAGCGCAAGATCAAGGAGGCGATCCTCGCCGTCCGCATCGAGCGCGCCTATTCCAAGGACAAGATCCTCGAGCTGTATCTGAACGAGATCTACCTCGGTATCGGCTCCTATGGCGTCGCCGCCGCCGGGCTCAACTACTTCAACAAGGAGCTGAAGGATCTGAGCATCGAGGAGGTCGCCTACCTCGCTGCGCTGCCAAAGGCGCCGAACAACTACCACCCGTTCAAGAAGACCAGGCAGGCGACGATCCGGCGCGACTGGATCATCGACCAGATGTGGGAGAACGGTTACATCACCAAGGAGATGGCGGCCGAGGCGAAGAAGAAGCCGCTGACCGTCAATCTGCGCCAGTTCGGCGCCCACATCTTTGCCGCCGAGTTCTTCGCCGAGGAAGTGCGCCGCTCGCTGCTCGCCAAGTATGGCGAGGACAAGCTCTACGGGGGCGGCCTCTCGGTCCGCACCACGCTCGATCCCGTGCTTCAGGGCTACGCGCGCACCGCGCTCGCCAATGGACTGACCGAGTTCGATCGCGACAAGGGCTGGCGTGGTCCGGTCAAGAAGATCGACATCTCCGGCGACTGGGGCAAGGCTCTGGCCGAGATCCAGGCGCCGACCGATCTCGAGCCCTGGCGGCTCGGTGTGGTGCTCGACGCGCAGAAGTCGAAAGCCATCATCGGCCTGAAGCCGCAGGTGCAGCAGAGCGGCGCGCTGGTCGACAAGCGCGAGGCCATCGAGCTCGGCTATGACGAGGTCAAGTGGGCCGCGAAGAAGGGCGCCGGCAGCAAGTCGGTGACCGACGTGCTGGCGGTCGGTGATGTCATCTACGTCGCGCCGAAAGATGCGCAGAACCTCGCCGGTGCGTGGACGCTGATGCAGGTTCCCGAGGTGCAGGGCGGCCTCGTCGCCATGGACCCGCACACCGGCCGTGTGCTCGCCGTCGCCGGCGGCTTCTCGTTCGAGATGAGCCAGTTCGATCGCGCCGTGCAGGCGCGCCGTCAGCCGGGCTCCTCGTTCAAGCCGCTGGTGTATGCCGCCGCGCTCGACAACGGCTACAAGCCGACCAGCATCATCCTCGACGCTCCGATCGAGATCGAGCAAGGCCCGGGCAAGGACATCTGGAAGCCCGAGAACTACGACAAGGAAAAATCCTACGGGCCGACCACGCTCCGCGTCGGCATCGAGAAGTCGCGCAACCAGATGACCGTGCGCCTCGCGCAGGACATGGGCATGCCGCTCATCACCGAGTACGCGCGCCGCTTCGGCGTCTACGACGACCTGCTGCCGGTGCTGGCCATGTCGCTCGGCGCCGGTGAGACGACGCTGCTGCGCATGGTCACCGCATACGCGATGATCGCCAACGGCGGCAAGCAGGTGCAGGCGACCTTCATCGACCGCATCCAGGACCGCTGGGGCCGCTCCGTGTGGCGCCACGACGATCGCGCCTGCGAGGGCTGCAAGGCCGACAAGTGGGCGAGCCAGACCGAGCCGGTGATCGCCGACGACAGGAAGCAGATCCTCGATCCCCACACCGCCTACCAGATCACCTCGATCATGGAAGGCGTCGTGCAGCGCGGCACCGCCACGTCGCTGAAGGCGCTCGGCATGCCGATCGCCGGCAAGACCGGAACGTCGAACGACGAGAAGGACGCCTGGTTCATCGGCTTCACGCCCGACCTCGTGGTCGGTGTGTTCGTCGGTTACGATACGCCGCGCCCGATGGGCAAGGGGCAGACCGGCGGACAGGTCGCGGCGCCGATCTTCGGCGAATTCGTCAAGGCCGCGCTCGCCGGCAAGCCGGCCGTACCGTTCCGCGTGCCGCCCGG
>CALFEM010000112.1 GCA_937950105.1 uncultured Alphaproteobacteria bacterium
GCATACGAGTTGCCTAAGTGACTGGAGTTCAGACGTGTGCTCTTCCGATCTGTGTCCTCCATTGCAGCGGTCGACCATCGTGCCGGTGCGTGCCGACTATATGAAGACGCACGTGGGGGCACGAAGCCGACAACTCCACTCACGGGTCAGAAAAGGGAGGGTGTCCGAGGGACACGTCCCTCGGGCGGGTGCGGGCGGCAGCCCGCTCGCGAAGCGAAGTTTATTCTTTATTCTTCCGCTGCCGATTCACGCAGCGCATGAAAGGATGCGCCACGATCGGAGCGGTGCCGCTGCCGATTCACGCAGCGCATGAAAGGATGCGCCACGATCGGAGCGGGATCGCTACCGCCGCGGCCTCGGCTTGCTGCGCGCGGCGCGGCGCATGGCGTCGGCGACCTCGGGGGGCGCGGGAATGCCGCCACCACCGGGCAGCACCGACGACGCGACGGGCGCGGGCGCCGAGGGTGACGGGCCGTCACCGTTCGCTGTGGCTCCGCCCAGTGCCTGCGGCGGTGTCACCATGCCGCCCGAGATGATGATCTTGGCGGCGTCCTCCATGGTCATGTTGAGGAACGTCACCTGCTCGCGCGGCACGAAGCAGACGAAGCCCGTCGGTGGCACGATGCCAGTCGGCATGAACACGGAATAGAGCTCGGCATTGCCGCCGGGCCTGGCGGATGCGATCTCGCCGCCGGTCTCGCCGGTCACGAATACGAGACTCCACAGCCCCTTCGACGGGAACTCGATCAGGCCGACCTTCTGGAACGACTGGTTCGGCTCGGTCGCCGAGACGACGCTCTCGAAGATCTGCTTCAGGGCGCGGTAGACGTTGCGCACGATCGGCATGCGACCGAGCATCAGTTCGCCATAGCTGACCAGCGTGCGGCCGAGCAGGTTGGCGGCGAGCGCGCCGATGATGGTGAGACCGCCGATGCCGACCAGCACACCGACGCCCGGAACCGCGAACGGCAGGTAGGTGTCGGGCAGGTACTGGCGCGGCACGAACGGCTTGAACCAGGCGTCCGCCACGTTCACCAGCCACCAGATGATGTAGATCGTGAGCGTCACCGGTCCGACGATCAGCAGGCCGGTGAGAAAGTAGTTCCTGAGCCGCGCGCCGAGGTGCCAAGCGCGATCCTCTTCCTCGGCGAGCCGTTTCAGCCCCTCGCGGATGCGCGCTTCCGTTGCATCGGGGCGCGCGCCGCCGGCCGGCTTGAGGCGCGGTGGCCGCCCCTGTCGCGGCTCGGATGCGTCGCCCTTCCCGTCGGCCATCGTCGAATGCGAACCTCGCTGCACGCCTGAGGTGCCTGACCTGCGAGCGCTCGCGGAGGCACGTCCGATGCGGCATCGGCCGCAGCGGTGCAACGGCGCACGCGCGGGACTGTTCCGCTGCCCGGCCGGAGCACGCGAAGCCTATCATAAAACGCGCCTCTGGCAGCGCTGCGAAAGGCGGGGGCAACTGGCGGCCGTCAGACGAGCGGCCGGGGCCGTACGGTGATGATCCGCGCCGCCTCAGTGCGTAACGACGAGGCAATCGAAGCCACTCGGGCGGAGCGCCTTGCAAAGCGAATCGGGCTCGGCCGCGGCCGCATACGAGCCGATGTTGACGCGATAGAACGTACCCATACTGCCGAACACGGCTTCCTCGACGACCGGAGCCCGGCCGCCGAGTTTGCCCGCATGTTCGCTGACGAGCCGAGCGGCCAGCGCATCGGCTTCGCTGCGCGAGCGGAGGGCGGCGACCTGCAGTTTGTACTTGCCGCCGGCGGTGCTGGACCTGGGCACTGCGGGTGCCGCGGGCGTGGCATCCGTCGTCACGGCTGCGGCCGGCTGGGCGGCGGCCGTGCGCTGCCCCTTGGCGGCGCGCGGCGTCACCTCGGTGGCATTCGACCAGGAGGACACGGCAGCCGTTGGCGCGGGTGCCGGCGCGGGCGAGGACGCCCCGGTCGAAGCGGTCGTCACATCGTTGGACGCTGCAGGTGCGGCTCCGTCACCCGAGCCGCCGAACAGGTTCGAGAAGAACCCGCCTATACCGCCCGAACTCGCCGGCTGTGCGGGGGCCGCCTCTGCCGCTGCAGCGGCCGGAGCGCCAGCAGCCGGGCCCGGCGCGGCGGCGGTCTGCCACGCCCCGCCCGACGCCTTGCCTGCCGGGCTCGACGCAACCGGAACCGCAACAGGCGCCGCGGGGGCTTGGGGCGAAGCGGCGGTCTGCGCGGTCGGTGCCGCAGCAGGCACACCGGTCGGATCGGCAATGCCGGCGTCACGATAGGCTGCCGTGCGGGCGGCGATCGCCTCGCCACGTTCCGCCTCGGCGAGCCCGTCCTTGATGTAGAGCGCGTTGGTAAGGTCGGGAATGGCCTGCGCCGGCTTGCCCTGCTTGCGATACGAGAGGCCGCGATACAGCAGCGCCCTGGCGAGGCTCGGGCTCGTCAGCCCGCCTTTGGACATCGCCGAGCTGAAGGCGCCGATGGCGCGCGCCGTGTCACCCGTCTTGTACGCCTCCAGGCCGCGCCGGAGAGAGACCTCAGCGGCGCTCGGCGGCTGGTTCGCGGCGGCTCCCGCTGCCGGGGCCGATCCCCCTGCCGACGGACCAACCAGCGGACCTGCCGCCGCAGGTGCAGCGGCTGTTTCGACTGCGGCGGATTTCCCGGTCGTACCCGATGTCGCGGCCTTTTCGCCGGCTGCCTGGACCGATCCGGACAAAAGGACGACGGCGGCGGCCCACGTCAGGGACCGCGCGAATTGCGCGCGCTTCAGAAGCATCTCTCCCTACCAGTCCCCGCTTAGCCCGAGAAAGCGTGCCGCGCCCTTCAGAGGCCGTGTTTTCCGGCACGAACGATATGACAAGCACAGACGCTAGGCAATTGCGTGGCAACAGCGGCAGTCTTGCGCCGCCCGCTGGAGCCGATTCGTCCACGCAAAGTCTGCGGGTTTTGCAGCTTTCGGGTCTTACGCGGCGTCTGCGTTGCAGGGCGGACACGCCGGCTCGCGTTCCTCCGCAGACGGCGTTACTCGACCGTGACCGACTTCGCGAGGTTTCTCGGCTGGTCGACGTCGGTGCCCATCTGTACGGCCGTATGATAGGCGATCAGCTGGATCGGCACCGCGTACAGGATCGGATTGGTGAACTCGTGCGCGGTCGGCACCTGGATGTGGCTCGCCAGCTTGCAGCCGGCCGCCCCCTCCTCCGCGTTCGAGATCAGCACGATCTGACCGCCGCGCGCCGCCACCTCCTGCATGTTGGAGACGGTCTTCTCGAACAGGTCGTCGTTGGGCGCGACGACGATCACCGGCATGTTCTCGTCGATCAGCGCGATCGGGCCGTGCTTCAGCTCGCC
>CALFEM010000113.1 GCA_937950105.1 uncultured Alphaproteobacteria bacterium
CGTCATCGCGCCATCGCCGCCGCGTTCCTCGACAATCTGCAGGCCCTCTCGGGGCGCAGCGCCGACACCTGCTACCGCTTCATCAGCCAGGGCGAGGCGAGCCCGGTGATCGTCGACATCCTCAACGATCCCGCGGCCGCTCCGACCGTCGAAGCGCAGGTGCTGCGCATCTTCGAGGCGATCACCGAAGGCAAGGGACAGCCTGCGGCGCACGAACGGCCGAAGAAGGAGGATTACGACGTGCTCGCCGCGCAGCTCGGCAAGCTCGGCTGGAGCCAGGCGGATCTGCAGATGTTTGCCGACCCCAAGGCGCTTTCGGCGGCGCCACCCGCGCGCGTCTGCCAGATGGTGCGCGACTGGTTCAAGGCGCACGTCGAGATCACCGACGGCGCCGTGCAGGAACGTCTGTTGTTCGAGACACTGCGCCCGGTGGTGGCCGGCTGAGGTTGAAGGTTTCAGGTTCCAGGTTTTAGGTTGCTGGGGTTTGGTGGTAGGTGACCGTGGCCCGAATTTCCCAAGAACCTGCCCCTTAACCCCCAGAACCTCCCCCTCCATGCTTCACATCAACGACCTGAGTTTTCGCATCGAGGGGCGGCCGATCTTCGAGGGCGCCACCGTCGCCATTCCCGAAGGCCACAAGGTCGGCCTCGTCGGCCGCAACGGCGCCGGCAAAACCACCCTGCTGCGGCTCATCACCGGCGAGGCGCACCCCGATGCGGGTGGCATCCTGCTGCCACGGAACCACCGCATCGGCTACGTCGCGCAGGAGGCGCCGGGCGGCGATCTGAGCCTGATCGATTGGGTGCTGTCGACCGACACCGAGCGCGCAGCGCTGCTCGCCGAGGCCGAGACGGCGAGCGATCCGCACCGCATCGCCGACATCCAGCTCCGTCTGCAGGACATCGACGCGCATGCGGCACCCGCGCGCGCTGCCGCCATCCTCGCCGGCCTCGGCTTCGACGAGCCCGCGCAGCGCGAAGCCTGCCGCAACTACTCGGGCGGCTGGCGCATGCGCGTCGCGCTCGCGTCCGTGCTGTTCCTCGAGCCCGAGCTGCTGCTGCTCGACGAGCCGACCAACTACCTCGACCTCGAAGGCACCATGTGGCTCGAGGCCTATCTCAAGAGCTATCCCCACACGGTGCTCATCGTCAGCCACGACCGCGATCTTCTCAACACCGCCGTCGGCGCCATCCTGCATCTCGAACGCGGCAAGCTCACCCTCTATACGGGCGGCTACGACGCCTTCGAGGAAGCGCGCCGCGAGAAGCAGCGCCTTGAACTCAAACTCAAGAAGAAGCAGGACGACCAGCGCCGCCACATCCAGGCGTTCATCGACCGCTTCAAGGCCAAGGCGACCAAGGCGCGTCAGGCGCAGAGCCGCGTCAAGGCGCTGGCGAAGATGCAGCCGATCGCCGAGCAGGTCGACGAACGCGTGGCGCCGTTCCTGCTGCCGAGCCCGGAGAAGCTGATCGCCAGCCCGATTTTGAGACTCGAGGGCGCGACCGCAGGATACGACGCGGCGCAGCCGATCCTGCGCGGACTCGATCTGCGCATCGACAACGACGACCGCATCGCGCTGCTTGGCCAGAACGGCAACGGCAAATCGACGTTCGCGAAGCTCATCGCCGGCAAGCTGGCGCCGCTCTCGGGCAAGATCTACGGCGCCGCCAAGGTCGAGGTCGGCTACTTCGCGCAACATCAGCTCGACGAACTGAACCCGCTCAAGACACCCTATGACTACATCGCCGCGCTGATGCCGGAAGCGACCGAAGCGCAGCGGCGAACCAGGCTCGGTACCTTCGGTTTCGGCGCTGACAAAGCCGATACCAAATGCGGCAAACTCTCCGGCGGCGAGACGGCGCGGCTGTTGCTGGCGCTGACGGCCTTCCACAAGCCGCACCTGTTGATCCTCGACGAGCCGACCAACCACCTCGACGTCGACAGCCGCGAAGCGCTGATCCACGCACTGATGGAGTACGAGGGCGCCGTCATTCTCATCAGCCACGATCGCCACCTCGTCGAGGCGACCGCCGACCGGCTGTGGCTCGTCAAGAGCGGCACGGTCCGATCCTACGACGGCGACATGGAGAGCTATCGCGCCGAGTTGATCGCCGAACGCGGGCAGAAAGCGCGCGACCGTTCATCGACGAACGGCGACGCCAATGGCGCCCGCGCGCAGGGGGCCAGTCGTGCCGATCAACGCCGCGCCGCCGCTGGCCGCCGCGCCGAACTGGCGCCACTGAAGAAGGCTATGGACACTGCCGAGCGCGACGTTTCGCGACTCTCGGGCGAAATCGCCAAGCTCGACGCGCGGCTGGCAGACCCTGCGTTCTACGTCAAGGATGCGGCCGGCGCACAGAAGACGGCACTGGAGCGTGGGCAACTCGCAAAGCGCCTCGCGGAGGCCGAGGAACGCTGGCTCGAAGCGGGAGAGGCCTATGAGAGCGCGGCGGCTGAAGACGCCGTCTGACGTCACACATCCGCCGCGGCATCGCGGCCGTGCCCGAGATTGTCCCTGCCCGCAGCGGCTTATGCCACATACCGGATTGTGCACGTTCTCACACGGAGGTTCGCCGTGAGCCGCGGCCAATATGGCAGCAACCGGAAGGTCAACAGCATCAGGCAAATCGAACATGTCTCACGACAGGTTCGCGTCATGCCTGTGAAGATCGGAAGAGCGTCGTGTAGGGAAAGAGTGTAGATCTCGGTGGTC
>CALFEM010000114.1 GCA_937950105.1 uncultured Alphaproteobacteria bacterium
GACCACCGAGATCTACACTCTTTCCCTACACGACGCTCTTCCGATCTCGGGCACTGCCGGCGTGATGGTCAGGCTCTCGCTCACGATCTGCTGATGGTCCGTCGCGGCGATGGCGACGTTCAACAGCAGCGTGGTCGGCGCGGTGATCTCGTACTGAAGATCGCTGCCGACATCGATTTCGGGCATGAAAGCCACTCCCCTGAAAAACGCTCGATGCCTCGCCGGCATCGGTGCGCCTCACTCCTCCGCGAGCAACGGCGCCAGCCAGTCGGCCGGCAGCGCGCGAATCTGCTCGTCGACGGCTGCCTCCCAATTCGCGACGAAGGCCTTCAGTTCCTCGCGGTCGTAGCGCTTTTTCCTGATCCTCGTCTGGCCGGCGCGCATCATCGCCATGTCGATCGGGTAGTCGACGTCGGTGACGCTGCTTGCCGTCACCTCGAACGCCAGCAGGGCAAGGGTCGCCGCTTCGCGCAATGAGCGCGCCCGTCGCAAGTGGCGATCGAGCAGCGCCAGCGAATAGGGTGTGCGACCGATGACAAAATACGGCGTGTCCTCGATCACCTCGATCCAGTTGCCTTCCGGATAGACGAGGAACAGCGTCGGTGCGGCATCCTTCGACAGCCGCCCGCCGACGATGGCATGCAGATTGAAAGACAGGCCACCGGCAGCGAGGCCGGCCGCGTCTTCGGCACGGATGCGGCGCAACTGCTCGCCGATGAGGTTTGCCACGCGGTAGAGCCGGTGCTCCGGCAGCGGTGCGCGCGCCAGTTCTTCTTCGGCGTAGATGATGAGCTTGTCGCGTATGCTCCTGAGCCCGCTGGTCATGACGCAATACGCGCCGCCGTTATCGTCCCCGTGCAGAGACAGCTTGCTCTTGCTGACACGCTCGGCGCCACGCACGATGCGCGTATCGGCGAGCGCGACGATGCCCTCGCTCACCCGCGCCGCCACACAGAATGTCATGCGTTCATGTCCTCGTCGTGAGCCCCGCGATGCCCGGCCGAAACCGACACCGCGCGAGGACATCAACGAACGAGCGAGCGATTGGTTGCTGCCCGCAAATGAGGCAGTCGGCGCAGTGACTATAGAGGTGCGCATCGTGGCGGGCCGCGTCTCTCAACTTGGCGTCGAGCATGCGGCGCGCTGGATCCTCGGGACAAGCCCGAGGATGACACCGTGTCGATGGGCGGTGCGATCTCGAACCAACCTTGGGCGCCCGAGGATGACCGTCGTACGTTGCCGCGACGACCCTAAACCAGCCGCGAGCGCTCCACGGCGGCAGTGACGAAGCTCGCGAACAGCAACAGGCGAACACCGCCCGCCCGCTGTCACACCTCGCCTATCGTGCCACCACCTATCGTTAGTCATCCTCGGGCTTGTCCCGAGGACCCACGCCAGCGCGAGGCGCATCCAGAGCGTTTCCCGGCAGCGCGCGCAGCAGTCGAGCGCTGGAGCCCGCGCCGTCATGCCGCGCCATTGGTGGCACCACCTATCGTTTGTCATCCTCGGGCTTGTCCCGAGGACCCACGCCAGCGCCGGGCGCATCAAGAGCGTTTCCCGGCAGCGCGCGCAGCCCGGGATACAAATCCTGCCAATGCGGATTGTCGCGCTCGATCAGATTGATTTTCCAGTCGCGCCGGTAGCGCTTCAGAGACTTCTCGCGCTGTATCGCGAGCTCGATGTTCGCGAACATCTCGTAGTGCACAAGCAGTCCAACGTTGTACCTGCTCGTGAACTTCGAACCCTCGCCGTTTCGGTGTGCCTCGACGCGACCGAGCAGGTCGTTCGTGCCGCCGATATAGAGCGTGCCGCGCGGCTGGCTGGCGAGAATGTAGACGAAGTAGGTGCGCATGTCGGCTGCTGCATCTTCACGCGAACGTCGAACATGCGGCGCGCTGGATCCTCGGGACAAGCCCGAGGATGACACCGTATCGATGGGCGGTGCGATCTCGAACCAACCTTGGGCGCCCCGAGGATGACCGTCGTACGTTGCCGCGACGACCCTAAACCAGCCGCGAGCGCTCCACGGCGGCGGTAACGAAGCTCGCGAACAGAGGGTGCGGCTCGAACGGGCGCGATTTCAGCTCCGGGTGATACTGCACGCCGACGAACCACGGGTGATCCGGATATTCGACCGTCTCCGGCAGCAGCCCGTCCGGCGACATGCCGGCGAAGCGCAGGCCCGCGGCTTCGAGGCGATCGCGATAGCGCGTGTTGACCTCGAAGCGATGGCAGATCGGAAGAGCACACGTCTGAACTCCAGTCACTTAGGCATCTCGT
>CALFEM010000115.1 GCA_937950105.1 uncultured Alphaproteobacteria bacterium
GAGATCTACACTCTTTCCCTACACGACGCTCTTCCGATCTGCGGCTTCGATCGCTCGGGCCGCTATGTTTTGGTCGCCGCCAACGCACGCAACAAGATCGCGATTGTCGACACCAAGGAGAGCAAACTCGTCAAGCTGGTCGAGACCGGCGGCCAGACTCCGCATCCGGGGCGTGGCGCCAATATCGAACACCCGAAGTACGGCCCGGTGTGGGTGACGAGCCATCTCGGCGACGAGACGGTATCGATGATCGGCACCGATCCCGAGAAGCATCCCGAGCACGCCTGGAAGGTCGTCCAGAACGTCAAGGGTCAGGGTGGCGGTTCGCTGTTCGTCAAGTCACACCCCAAATCGAAGCACCTCTACGTCGACACCACGCTCAATACGGAAGCCGAGATCTCGTCGTCGGTTGCCGTGTTCAGAATTGCGGATCTGGCCCAGGACAACCCGAAGTACGAGGTGTTGCCCATCGGCCAGTGGTCGGGCATCGCCGAGGGGCAGCGCCGCGTCGTGCAAGGCGAGTACAATCGCGAGGGCGACGAGGTCTGGTTCTCGGTCTGGAATTCGAAGAACCAGGATTCGGCCATCGTGGTGGTCGACGACAAGACGTTGAAGCTCAAAACGGTCATCAAGGACAAGTCGATCGTCACTCCGACCGGCAAGTTCAACGTCTACAATACGCGCAAGGACGTTTACTGATCGGCCTGTCTTCGCCCAAGATGACAGCGCAACTCAAGCGGATCGAGAGCGTCCTCCCCGGATGCTCTCGATCACTCGTCTTCCGGATGAAGGAAGGATTGGACGTATCGTTGGAGTGCGTAGGGAGCCGTCTACGAACAGGACGATCGCCATAATGTGTCGCTCGCATTCCTCGTCGACGTTTCGAGAAGACAGGGATGCTGTCGGCCTGGAGGTCGTCGGCGTCGGACTGCGAGTGGTCAGCAGGCCGTCAACGGTATGTCGAAGGCGACTGGAGCTGGTGGCATGAGCCCGGGTGACGCGAAAGACGTTCGCAACGTTCCCATACTGGCGGGCATCAGTGCAACGTCGCGGCGCTCGCTTATGGCCGTCGCGGAAGTCCGCAGGCTGCCCGCACGGGCCCTGATCTTCCCCGAGGGCGTGCCGGCGAAGCACCTTCACATCCTGCTCGAAGGAACTGTCGACTTGTTCGGCGCGGTGCGCGGGCGAGAAGCGACGATCAACATTCTTCGCCCGGGCAACGCCTTCATCATTGCTGCCGTGGTGCGAAATGCACTGACGCTGATGTCGGCCCGCACCATGCAGGCGTCCCGCATCCTTTTGATACCCGCGGAGGCATTCAGGTCTGCGTTGCGCGAGGACCCGACGCTCGCTGTCAACGTCTCGCTCGAGCTCGGCCTCAATTTTCGCTCGATGGTGAAGCTGCTCCGGGATCAGAAACTTCGGTCGAGCCGCGAACGGCTGGCCGCCTACATTCTCCGCCTTGCACGGGAGAACGACGGCAAGGACAGCTTCAAACTGCCGACGACCAAAAGGGTGCTCGCGTCTCTACTCGGCATCGAACCGCCCAGCCTGTCCCGCGCGCTGGCTTCGCTCGGCGATGCCGGCGTCAAAGTTGAAGGTGACATGATCAAAGTGGTGGACATCGGCGCGCTCGCCGAGGTCGCTTACTCCGACTGGGTCGTCGACGATCCGTGGAGCTGAGGCGGCGTAAGTCAAGGCGCCGGGTCTCAGCTGATCGTCCGGTCCGGCGGGGTCGTTGCGGGTGTCACGAAGTCCGGCAAGCTGTTTCCAGTCTCGAGATGATCCGCAACGATTTCGGCGAGAGCTGGCGCGAGCAGGAAGCCATGACGGTAGGCACCGTTGACCGACAGACAGCGCCCCCGCCACGCGAGCTTGGGGAGGTTGTCGTCGTAAGCCGGCCTCACACCGGCAGACAATTCCACGATGCGTGCATCGGCAAAGCCCGGATGGATCGCCGTCGCCGTGCCGAGCAACTCGAGCGCGGAGTGTAGGCTGACGCGTCCTGCAGATGAGCTTTCGAGCATGGTCGCGCCTATCATGTAGCTGCCCTCGCCCCAAGGGACGACGTAGATTGGGCTGCGCGGATGCAAAAGGCGAACCGGGCGCGAGAGCTTGACGGCATCAGTCCTAACGACGGCCATCTCACCGCGCACTCCGCGCAGACCAGGCAGATCGCGACGCGCTGCCATGCCTCTGCAGTCGATGACGATCTCGCCGGCTGCAGCCGCCATCCAGGGCGGACCAGACATCGGTGCATCGAAGCAGGTGTCGACATCGAGTTGCCGGAGGCGCTCGATCATGAGCGACAGCAACCGACGTGGCGGCAGGTGTGCCTCGTCCGGATAGTAGAGCCCGCCAGCGAAACGTCCCGCGAGGTCCGGTTCCAGACTGGTCAGTTCGGGGGCACCGATGCGGCGATGTCCGCCGGTCATTCTGG
>CALFEM010000116.1 GCA_937950105.1 uncultured Alphaproteobacteria bacterium
GGGCTTCTCGCAAGGCCAGGCCATCGAGATCATGCAGAAGATGGCCGCGGAAACGCTACCTGATGGCATCAGCTACGAGTGGACCACGCTCGCGTTCCAGCAGTTGCGCGCCGGCGATACGGCGATCTTCGTGTTCGCGCTGGCCGTCGTGTTCGTGTTCCTCGTGCTCGCCGCCCAGTACGAGAGCCTGACATTGCCGCTCGCCGTCATCCTGATCGTGCCGATGTGTCTGATTGCGTCGATCACCGGCGTCATCCTGCGCGGGCAGGACAACAACATCCTGACGCAGGTGGGCTTCATCGTGCTCATCGGCCTCGCGGCGAAAAACGCCATTCTCATCGTCGAGTTCGCCAAGCAGCTCGAGGATCAGGGGCGTGATCGCTTTCAGGCCGCCGTCGAGGCGGCGCGCTTGCGTCTGCGCCCGATCGTGATGACGTCGCTGGCCTTCATCCTCGGCGTGGTGCCGCTGGTGTGGGCGACGGGCGCGGGGGCGGAGCTGCGTCAGGTGCTCGGCACGGCGGTGTTCTCGGGCATGATCGGCGTCACGGTGTTCGGATTGATCTTCACGCCGGTGTTCTACGTCGTCACCCGCTGGATGGCCGGCAAGCGCGATCGCTCCCGCGCTGCCGATGCTGCCGCTGCATCTCCGGCCGAGTGATCGGCGCGCGCCGCGCGCAGAATTGATGTGGGCTGCGCGACGGCGCGGGGGCGGCATGGCGGCTGCGCGCCAGGAAGGGCGTGGTGCCGGCTGAGGGATTTGAACCCCCGACCAACGGTTTACAAAACCGCTGCTCTACCACTGAGCTAAGCCGGCATTGGCGAACGCGTTTGGTGACCGCGCCGCTGCCCGCGACGATGCGCCGGGCGAGCGTCTTATAGCAAGAGAGGGGGCGGGCCCGGCAACGGTTTTTGTCAGGCTCCCGCGCCCGACGGGCCGGCCTCTGCACCCGATGTGGATCGTGGTGCAAAAAGGTCGACGACCTCGATGCCGCCGCCGAAGTTCAGCGTGTGCGGCCCCGCGCAATCGCCCTCGCGCCCGAAACGCAGCGTCGTCGCCAGCGACTGGGCAAAGCCGGTGTCGTCGAGCCGATCGATGCGGCAGAGCGAGAGGGCCGAGCCGTAGCCGGCGGTGCAATCCTGCGCCGGCCGCCACAGTGCTCCGCCGTGCTCGTAGATAGCGCCTGCCGGCCGCGCCGAGCGGGCATCGACCAGCACCGGGTTGGCGGGGTGCGCCTGCCACGGCCCTGTGAGCCGCTCGGCCGAGTAGAGGACGAGCGTATCCCAGCTTGAGGCTCCGTCGAGCGCAAGGCCCGCCGTGATCCACCAGCGGCCGGCGTGCCGGAAGATGGTGGCGTCGTGGAGGGGCGCGTCGACCAGCGTCGCGTGCAGCGTCCAGCGCAGCGGGAACGGATCGGCGCGGTAGAGATCGAGCCGTCCTGACGCCGCGCATTCGGGCAGCATCCAGAATTGTCCATCGGCGGCGAACACCAATGGATAGGAGAGATGATGCGCGGTCTCGAGCACCGGCACGGGCGTCGCGACGGGCTGGCCATAACCCTGCAGGATCGTATGCGAGAGGATGCCGCGACCCGTCGCATAGGGCAGCTCCTCGACGAACAGGTGCGTCGTGCCGTCGTGCGCGAACACGAACGGGTCGGCGTAATAGCGCTGGCCGTCGTCGGCGAGGCGTTGAAAGCGCGTCACGTCGAGAACACTCGGTGGATGCGTGCGCGTGGTCGCCTTGCGCCACGCGGTCTGCCACACGGGCGCGCGCCCGAGGCGCTCGGCAATCGCACTCCGTGCCTTGCGGGCGATGCGGTCGGTGAAGAATGCCGGCGCCAGTCGTGAGTAGCCATTGCGAACGTGTGGTGGCGGCGACACCGGCATCGCGACAAGTGACCCGCCGGCGATGATGCGGGCGACGGCATCCGTGAGCGTGCGCAGGAGATGTGCGAGGACGGCTTCGGCGCTTTCGAGCAATCGGTGCGGTGCCTCGATAGCCGGCAGAGCAAGAGGAAGCGTTTCGCTGCTGTGGCTGTCATGGAGCGAGATCAGCGGGGCCCGCCGGTCGAGCATGGCGCTCCACAACCCGCGTTCGAGCGGAAGGCCGTCGAACAGCGGCGTCAACACGCGGGCCGCGGTGTCGTTTGGTGGTGCCTCGCGCGTCGCCGAGGTCAGGTCGATACACAACTCGGGGGGTGATGCCGCGTCAACGAGGGCGAGATCAATGTGAGATGGCACGAGGTCGGCGAGCCAGCTGCGGGCGCGACCGCCAAGTGTGCGCTCCAGCTCCAGCAGCACGGCGAGAGATGCCGGGCGTCTCGCGGCGTCGCCACGCGTGGGCATGAGCCGGACATCGTGTCCACGAGATGACGCGCGCGGAGCAGCCAACCGCGCCTCGAGGTCGAGTGCGTAGCGGGGCACGTGCGGCGCGGAGACGAGGAGGCCGATGCGCATCGAGTTCGTTATCCGTAAGTTCGACGCAGCATGCCGCAAACGCCTCACCGTCCGGTTAAGACAGGTTAACGCGCATCGTGGCGATGAACCGTGCCGCAATGAAACGCCAACCTGCGGCGTGTCAGCCGTGTTAGACAGAGTTACCCGCTGGCCGGCACATGTTGCGGTGCGCCACCGACGGCGCAGTCCTTGCAGCGAGACGTGCGCCGAACCGGCGCCGCCCCATTCCCGGACGGTGCCCCGCCACCCGTGCGCCGCTTTTTCGTAGGGCGCTCGCTGAACGCGGTTGGCGAACGGAATTCACGGTCACGCGGGATCGCCCGCGTGCGAGAAACGAGGCTCATGCTCCTTCGCCAGACCATTCTGTACCTGCCGGCGCAGATCGTCGGGCCGATCTTCCAGTTCATCTCGGTGGTGGCCTGGACGCACTATCTCTCGCCCGAGAGCATGGGCGTGTTCGCGCTCGTCACGTCGACGCAGGAGCTGGCCTACACGGTCTCGCTGTTCTGGTTCACGCTCTACACCATGCGCTATCATGACAGCGCGGGTGAATCCGCCGCGAAGGGCCGCTTCCTCGATACCGAGAGCGCCGTCCTGCTGGCATCGGCGGTGGCGTCGGTGGTCATGGTGCTGGCTCTCGTCGCCGCGGTCGAGACGCAATGGTCGACGTCGCTGCTCGTTGCCAGCATCGCCTACATCGTCACGCGCGCCATCGTCACGCAATACACGGACCGCGCCCGCACCGAGCACGATACGCTCACCTACACGGTGCTGCAGACCGTCTGGCCCGTGCTCGGTCTCGGCATCGGTATCGCTCTCGTCGCGTTGGTCGAACAGAGCACAGCCATGGTGCTGTGGGGCTATACGATCGCGCAGGTCATCTCGCTCGTGGTCGCCATCATGCGCCTCGAGATCGGTCTGAAGCCATTGTCGTTCGACCGCGACATGATCCGCCAGGCGCTGCGCTATGGCACGCCGCTGCTCGCCGGAGGACTGTTCGTCTGGATCGCCAGTAACGGCATCCGCTTCGTCGTCGAGGCGCATTCCGGCGCCGCCGCCGTCGGCCTCGTCACGGTCGGCTGGGCTCTGGGTCTGCGCGCGGCCAACTTCGCCGCCATGCTGGTGACGGCCGCTGCCTTTCCGCTGGCTGTGAAGCGCTCGCGCGAACACGGCATGGACGCCGGCCAGCAGCAACTGGAACGCAACGGCGTGCTCTTGATCGCCGCGCTGCTGCCGGCGGCTGTCGGCCTCTGGGCCATCGCGCATCCGTTCGTCACGCTGGTCGTCGCGGAGCCCTATCGCGAGATGACGGCGGCGGTGCTGCCGGCAGCGTTGCTGGCCGGCGTGCTGCGCAATATTCGCATTCACTTCGGTGAGCAGGTGTTCCTGCTGCGTGAGAAGACCATCGTGCCGCTCTACAACGACATCCTCGACGCGCTCGCCTCGCTGGCGGGCGTGGCCATCGGCCTTTGGCTCGGCGGCCTCGAGGGCAGCGTCATCGGCGCGGCCATCGGCGCACTGGTCAGCATGATCGTCACGCTCGCCTGCGCGTGGGCGTGGCATCGCTTCACGCTGCCGCCGCTCGACGTCGCCAAGGTCGTCGCGGCGACCGCGGTGATGGGCTACGCCGTGACGCGTCTGAACATCACTCCGAGTATCACGTCGCTCGCGCTCGCGGGCGGCACGGGTGTTGCAGTTTACGGAGCAGCGCTCGCCGTTCTCTATCCGCAGGCCGTCGTCCAGCTCCTGGCGATGGCGCGGAGGCGGTTCGGCGGGCGCAATGAGACCATCGAAGTGCAGGATCAAGGACCCACGGCATGACGCGCGATGCAATGGAAGCGAAGAAGCAGCACCGGCTGTGCGTGATCCATTCGTTCGATCCGCTCGGTGCCAAGGTCGGCGGACTCGAAACCTTCATCCGCGACATGATCGCGTTCCTGCCGGACGACTTCTCGTTCCTGATGATCGGTGTCGATGCCAGCGGCGAGCGCGAACTCGGCAAGGTGCACCGCGTGACGTTCCGCGGCCGCGAGATAGATTTCCTGCCCGTACTGCATTTCCCGGATACGCAGGCCCGCGAAGCCGCGAAGTCGATCCGCCAGTCGATCAACTTCCAGTTCATGCAGGGGCTGCTGCGTCACATCGCAACCGTCCGCAGCGTCCTCAAGGAGCAGCCGACCAGCGTCGATCTGCAGCGCGTCGAGTTCGCGACGCTGGTGCGCGCGCTCGGCATTCCGTTCGTGCAGATGCTGCATGGTGAGGGCGCGCCGAAGCTGCAGATGGATTCGCTGCTGAAGAGCTACCGCTACGTGCATAACGTCAACGAGTGGATGGCGGTGAAGGCGTGCGACAAGTTCCTGTGCGTCAATCCGATCATCACCGAGCGTATCCGCAAGACCTATCCGGGGCAGGCGCACAAGATCGAGACGCTGTCGACGTGGGTCGACGGCCGCACGTTCTATCCGCGCCCCTTGCCGTCAGACGGCGGCTTCCGCGTCGCGTTCGCGGGCCGGCTCGATCTCTTCAAGGTGCCGCCGTTGATGTTCAAGACGGTGGCGCGGCTCGCGGAGAAACTCGGCCTCGGCGTCGAGTTCCACTACATGGGCACGAGCGATCCGAACCGCTTCCCCGAATTCAAGCTGATCGAGGACAAGGCGGTGCTGCATGGCTTCAAGGACGCCAAGGGCGTGGCCGACGTGCTCGCCAGCGTGCACGCAGGCATCCTGACATCCGAGTTCGAGGGTATGCCGTTCTCGGTGCTGGAAGCGCTGGGGGCGGGGCGTCCGGTCGGCGCGATCTATCTGCCGCAGCTCGCCAGTGTCATCAAGGATGGCGTCAGCGGCCATCTGGTGGCGCGCTCGGACGACATCGACGACATGGCGAACCGTCTCGCCGATGCGTTCGTCGACATCGCGCAGCGTCAGCGCGACGGCCGCATCACGCCTGAAGGCGTCGCCGCCGAGATCGCCGACTTCCGGCCCGAGGTGCAGTTGGCGAAGTGCTACGAGAACCACCGCATGCTGCAGCGGCGCAAGTATGGGATGAGCGGCGGCAGCGGTATGCGCCTCAGCGCGGCGGCATCGCTCTGAGGGCGTCTGCCACGGCATGCCACGCCGGTTTCCTCGAGAAGCTCTCGTCGAGCGGCAAGGGCCGCGGCCGGCGCGTCGCGCGCGGCGAGGTTTGCCAGGCTGCATACCAGAGCCAGCTGGTGCGGTCCGAGAGCTGCCAGAAGGTGAGGCTCGTCACCGCCTTGTGCGCGAGGACCGGCGTCAGGAAACGCGTGTAAAGGTCGGCGACCTTGCGATCGCGGCGCGAGACGGTCAGCGGATAGGCACGGTCGTTGACATCGAGTTCGGTGATGTGGATCGCGTATCCGAGCACGGCGATGTCGTCGAGAAAGCCGGTGAAGCGCGCCATGTCATAGGGCTTGTCGGACCACAGGTGCGATTGCAGGCCGACGGCGTCGATCGGTACGGCCTCCGCCTTGAGTCGCTTCAGCAGCGCGAGCAGGCTGTCGCGGAAGGTCTGTCCGTTCTCATCCGCCGTCTCTGTCTGCGCCTCGTTGAGCACCAGCGTGGCGCCCGGGTCCATGCGCCGCGCAGTGCGGAACGCGCGCGCGATGTAGCCCTCGCCCAGTGCGGTGAGAAACGGCCCCTTGCGCAGGTTCCACGGCAGGCGATCCCACGGTCCGATCGGCTCGTTGACGACGTCCCAGATCGCGACGCGCCCGCGATAGCGCTCGATCACCGTCTCGATGTGCGCCTCGAGCAGATGCTCGACCTCGCCGGGCGACAGACGATGGACCCATTCGGGCAGGAAGTCGTTCCAGATGAGCGTATGCCCGCGTACCCTGAGTTTGTGCTGTTCGGCGAAGGCGACCAGACGATCCGCGCCTGCGAAATCGATGGTGTCGGCGCGCGGGCGCAACGCATCCATCTTGAACTCGAGTTCGCTGGTGATCGCGGCGCAATCTCGCGCGTAGGCTTCCGCGTATCGGGCACCATACGGGGAATCGAGTTCGTGTACGGCGAACGATGCGCCGAGTTCGAGGCCCTTGGCGCGCGCGAGAGCGGCGAGCGATGGTGATGCATCGGCGCGAGACGCGGAAACAGGGATCGCGCTCGCGGCTCCCGTCAGCAGGCGCGGCGTGACAAGGGCAGCGGTCGCGGCGCCGAAGCGCGCCAGCACATCGCGGCGCGTCGTGTCTGCTGAGCGTGGACCCGCCATCGCGTCAGCCGTGCGAGATGGCAGTGCCGGGCACCGGAACATGGCCGCGCTGCGCACGCGAGAAGGTGCGTCGCGCGCGCTCCGCGTCGTCGGTGGCGGCGCCGTTCCATCGTTGCAGATTGGCGATAGCCGCATCACGCGCCTTTGCGCGCCAGGCCTGGTCCGCCAGCAGTGCCTGAATGATGGCGGCGGCGTGCGCAGCGTCGCCCTGCGGGATGAAGGTGCCGCTGTCGCCGAGCACCTCGCGAAACACGACCTGATCCGGCGCGACCACCGGCAGGCCGGCGTACTGCACTTCGAGCAGCGGCAGGCCGAGGCCCTCGTCGTGCGAGGTGCAGAGATAGACGTCGGCGCCCTCGATGATGCGGCGTGCGTCCGCGAGCGGCATGTAGCCGTGCATGACCACGCCGAGATCGGAAGAGCACACGTCTGAACTCCAGTCACTTAGGCATCTC
>CALFEM010000117.1 GCA_937950105.1 uncultured Alphaproteobacteria bacterium
GCCGTCGCCGGCAGAGAGCTGCACCACGCACAGCCGGTCGCGGTGCGGCTTGAGCCCCAGTGTCTCGGTGTCGATGGCGACCGCGCGCCCGAGGTCGAGGCCGGCCGGAAGGTCGCCACGGTGCAGCTTGATCTCGGCGGCCATCTGCTTCGCTCCGGGGTTGCGCGGTCGGGACGCTCCGAACCGCGCGACGTGTAAAATCTGTGTCGGGTGCCGTCAACCGACACGGGCCCGTCGTCTGGCGGGCCCGCGTTTGTTGGCGGTTCGTGAATAGTCGAGATGGCGTTTCAGCCCTGGCCCTGTGAGCCTTGGCCGCGGCGCTGCTGCTGGAAGCGGACGACGCGCGGAACGTCCGAGCCGCGCTCTGCCAGCGTCTCGCGGATGCGCGCCCAGGCGTCGGCGTCGCCGAGGTCGGAGTTGGTCATCAGGTCGTTGACGCGGCGCAACTGCTCGAGCAGCGCATCCTCGCCCGGAAGCTGGCCGTCGTCCGGGGCTGCGGCGGCTTCCAGTTCCTCGATGAGGTAGCGCACGAGACCCGTCTCGGGGAACAGCAGGATCGCCGGAAGATGCTCGCGAATCTGCTGGTCGATGCGGTCCAGCACATCGATCTTGCGCTGGTCGCCGAGCGTGCCTGCATTCAGCGAGTGCAGCATGCGGTCGAGTTCGCGATCCTGCTCGTTGCGCTTGCGCTTCAGCATCGCGGCCAGTTCGGGGTTCGAACGCGCGTGGTTCTGCAGCTCGCGCCAGGCGGCGATCGCCGCATCTTCCACGCTCGGGCCGACGAAGCGCATGGAAACGATCGTATCATTGAGGCCGATCGCGGACAGCAGCTGGTCGGTGTAGAGGCCCTGCAGATGTTCCAGTTCGTCCCTCGTCAGCGGCTCGATCTGGCGGGTGATCTGGCGTGGCGGTGCCGGCATGCGCGGCTGGCTCGATGGCGGCGGCGGCACGGCCTTCGCCTGCGCCGACAGCGACCCGCCATACTCTGCTGCGCCACGATGACCGATCTGCGGGCGGTTGGCGTCGAAGCCGAGCGCCGGGCGCGGCTGCGCCGCCGAGATCAGCGCGATGGTCTTGTACATCTGCCCGTGCACGAAATAGAGGTCGCGATCCGGGTGTTTCTCGGCCAGCTGCACATATTGCAGCGTCGCGCCCGCGTTGAGCACGCTGCGGACGACCGGCTGATGCTGGACCGCGACCTTGCTCAGCTTCACCTGCGACGAGAAGCCGTGTGCCTCGTTGATCGGATCGAGGTTCGACAGCACGATCTCGGCATTGCGGCCGACGTCCGGCTGCAGGGCAACGGTGACGATCTGCTTCAGCTCGGCGAGCCGCACGTTCTCGGCGTTCGATTCGAACGAGCGCTTGGCGACGGTCGACAGGAACTCGAACAGCTCCGGCCGCACCAGATAGCGCGTCGAGCGTCCCTGCCAGGAGTCGTCCTTCTGCACCGCGCCGATGGTGCCCGCCGCATTCAGAACCTTGGCGATCTTGTTGCGATGTGGGCTCTGGTCGGCGTCGAGGAACACTTCCTGCGTGTATCCGTCGACGGGCGTGATCGGCTGCATGGCCGTCAGGATCGCGTCGGCGGCTTCGAACGTGTTGGGCTGCAGCGATTGCTGGATCACTTCCTCCAGCTGGCGCGCCGAACGTGCCTTGAAGTTCGGGATGTCCTGCAGCGGCGAGCGTACCGCGTTGGCGCCGAACAGGCCGGACATGAAGACGAGGCGGTCGATGGCGATGGCGATGGCGAGCGCGAGGTAGGCGAGGCGGTTGCCATCCTGGAAGGCGTTCCACGTGACCACGAAGCGGTGGGCCTTGTCGTCGCGGTTGAGGTCGATGCGCGAGATGGCGAGACCCATGGCCGTGGTGTCGGCGCTCGTCAGGCCGGAGTCCTGGAGGCAGCGGCGGCCGAAGTCGAGCAGCGCATCGGTGCCGCCGGTGGTCGGCAGCTTGTCGCCACCGCCGCAGTTCTTGTTGAAGGCCGTCAGCCCGTCGTTGAGCGCGAACACGCGCTGGGCGGCCTCGTTCGCCTGCTTGGGGCTGCAATCGATGCCGGCGGCGGCATCGCGCAGGCTCGCAACCTTGACGCTGGCGTTGATGAGCGCCGAGCACTGCTGCTGGATGCGGGCGAGGATGGTGCGATCAGGGTTCTGGCGGAACTCCTGGCGATCTCGATAGAGCGTGGCGACGCCAGCCGACGGGTCGAAGCGTTCCGATCCGGTCGAGCTGTTGCCGGTCTTGGCGACGGCGATCATCTGCGAAACGGTTTCTTCCTCGCCCTTGAGCTTGGCGAGGTCACCATCGGTCTGGGCCAGTTCGCCCTTGATCTGGGCGACGCGGCGGTCGATCGTTTCCAGCCGCTGTTCGGGACCGCGAAGGCGCTCCTTGGCGATCTGCAACTCGGCGCGGGTTTTTTCCTCGTCGGCCTTCGCCGCGCGCCAGAACTGGCCGCGGCCGATCTTGCCCGAGCCTTCGACGCCCTTCTCTTCGGCCAGCACCTTGGTGCGCATCTCGTCGAGGCGCCGCTCGATGTCGGCGACCACCTGCTTCTGCGCGTTGCTGTCGGAAGCGGCCGCTGGCCGCTCACCCTGCAGGCGTGACAGTTCCTCGGTCAGTTGCACCTTGCGCGATTGCAGGCCGGCCTGACCGCCTGACGCGGTAGCGCGCTGCTCCTCGAGCTTGGCGATGCGCCCCTGCTGCGCTTCGAGTTCGCGCGTCATCTGCTCGCGAATCTTGTCGGGCGCCTGCTTGGCGATCTGCGCCGCCTTGTCGAGTTCGGCTTCGTAGTCGGTCCAGGCGGGGGCGTTGAACAGGGCCTTCGCTTCCTCGACGCGCCGCTTGGCGGCGAGCGCGCCGATGTCCGAGACGACCGCAGCAACCTGGTTGACGGATCGAATCTCGGCCGCGCGCTTGCGCTCCTCGGCCGGGAAGATGGTCGAGAACAGCGAGTCGAACGAGAAGAACACCGACGTCGCCATGCACGCGAGAAACATCACCCACAACACGCCATTCTTGATGATGAGGCGGGCGCTCTGCACGTAGCCGGCGCCGACGTCGCTCTTGGTCGCGGCGATCACGAACGCGAGAAGAAGGGCGGTGATGGCGCCGAACAGCGCGAAATTCTTGATGGTCTGGGCGGCGGAGGAATCGAACCAGTTGCCGCTCGTCACCTCCGCCGGCGTGCGGCTCTGACCGAACCACAGCGTGAAGGCGATCACGGCGAGTACGGCGAAAAGGCCGGTGACCAGCAGATCCCAGCCGCCGCTGCCCCCGGACGAGCGGGTCGACATTCCGGTCGCGAACGATTCACCGATCAGCCAGGCGACGATCAGCATCACGCCCTGGATGCCGAAGGTGATCATGAACGAGAGAGCCGGCTCGTTGGTGAAATTGCGCATGCCGTCCCACGTCGTCCAGCCGGAAGCCAGCGACAGGATGAGACCGGTGGCACCGAGCAACGCCAGCCGCCAGTTGCCGAAGACCGTCTCCTCGAGGGAGTTGGCGGCACGCTTCCACACCTTGGCGATGAAGGCGGTGACGGCGGCGAGACCCGCCCAGAGCAGCAGGAACCCGATCCAGTGTCCGGCCGTCCACGTGCCGAAATCGGGCAGGAGGGCGCCGACAGAGGCGAAGAAATTCATGCGATCATGCTCCCGCATCGCCCGCGCCACAGGGCGCGCTGGCAGACGAACCTGCCGCAGGACAATCCGGCCGGCGCGCTTTTCGCAGCGCTCGAATCGACCGCAGGCAACGAACGCCACGGTGACAGGCAGCGCCAGAATTGCGGCGTAAGTCGGCCGAAAGCCCCTCCGCGAGGTTAAGTCTTCTCCATGTTCGCGCTCGCCAGCCGAGGCTCCTCGGCGGCGTGTCCAAGCGCAATCGTGAACACCAATTTAATCCTCTCCGGCGCGATTGCACCTGAGGAATTGCGATTTGATCTGCCGTCAGGTGGCTCGTTCCGCTGGCGGTACCGGACCGATCGGGGCCACCTCGCGCTGCCGACGCCGACATGGCGTCTGTGGCTCTCTCTCCGGTCCAAGTGCTCGGCATTTCGTCCCGGTCGACAGAGGATTCTTAAGTCGCTCGAGCTATCTTGTCGTGCTCAGTCATCGTCGGGATCACCCATGCCCCTGCGCTTCAAGGTTCTCGCCACCGTTTTCATCGTCATGATGCTGCTCGCCCAGGAGGAGGGGCTGCGTCTGTTCGAGACCTACCACGCTGGCGCCATTGCCCTCGGGTTGCTGCTGGTGTTCTCGGTGATCGCGCTGTGGCCTAACAGTTCGCGCGCCGACCGTGTGGACCGGTCCGTCGGACAGGCCGACTGGTCGGATCGCATCCGCTTCGACAGCAAGCGGGCGTCGGACTGAGGCCAACCGCGGCTTTTCTTCACGTCTTGCGATCCATGCAACCCGGACGCGCGTTTCTCACATGGCGGACAGCTCAGCAGCTGCCGTGGCCGGCCATCCGTCGCTGCGGCTCGAGCGGAAAACATAAAACATTACAATTGTTTCAGTTGTGGGCGCCGGTGTGATGACGTACCCATCACGTCACTGTCAATTGCCAAACGAGAGCCTGGGCTTCTAATAGCAAAGATTGCGTACCGATCGGTAACATGCGATACACGAGTTCATGGATCGGGATTATCCCGGCGGTGCAGTAGTCACCGCACGCCGACGTGCCGGGCAATAACCAGCCTGCCGCGACGGAACGGACGACCGATCTACGTTGTTGTTGCCACATGCCCGGTCAGGCCGCCCACGGCCGGACGGGCCCGGTCAAAGGAGCAGGCCGACCTGCTGCAACAGGGCGGCCTGAGGGATCAATGGCTTCGACGAAATCACTGCCTTCGATCGCGTCCGGTTCCGCCGGACTGTCGCGTTACCTCGAGGAGATTCGGCGGTTTCCGATGCTGGAGCCGAATCAGGAGTACATGCTCGCCAAGCGCTGGCAGGAGCATGAGGACACGGACGCTGCTCATCAGCTGGTGACGTCTCACCTCCGGCTCGTCGCCCGCATCGCCATGGGCTATCGCGGCTACGGCTTGCCGATCAGCGAGGTCATCTCCGAGGGCAACGTCGGCCTCATGCAGGCCGTCAAGCGCTTCGAGCCCGACAAGGGCTTTCGTCTCGCCACCTACGCGATGTGGTGGATCCGCGCCTCGATTCAAGAATACATCCTGCGGTCGTGGAGCCTCGTGAAGATGGGCACCACGGCAGCGCAGAAGAAGCTGTTCTTCAACTTGCGCCGGGCCAAGGGCCAGCTGCAGGCGCTGGAGGAAGGCGATCTCAGGCCTGAGCACGTCAAGACCATCGCCAAGCGCCTCGGCGTGTCCGAGGAGGACGTCGTTTCCATGAACCGGCGCCTCGGCGGCGATGCATCGCTGAACGCGCCGATCCGCGCCGACAGCGAGTCCGGCGAGTGGCAGGACTGGCTGGTGGATGATACGCCCGACCAGGAGGAGCGGCTCGCCGAGAGCGAGGAGCTGACGCAGCGGCGCGGGTTCCTTGCGGGCGCGCTGTCGTCCCTGAACGAGCGCGAGCGGCGCATCTTCGAAGCCCGCCGCCTGTCGGACGATCCGGCGACACTCGAGGACCTGTCGGCGGAATTCGGCGTCAGCCGCGAGCGTATCCGCCAGATCGAGGTGCGCGCGTTCGAGAAGGTGCAGAAGGCTGTGACCGACCGCGCACGCGACAGCGAGCGGGGCACCGCAGCCCGCAGCGCTCACGTGCGGTGAGTGCGGCATCGGGCGGCTGAAAAAGACGTCGAACCAGAGCAGACGGCATGGACGGCAGGCGAACCCGGACGGGCGCCTGCCGTCTGGCATTTCGGCGGGTCCGCGAGACGATCAGATGATCGGGCCCTTCTCGCGGATGCCCCCGGTCAACACCCCGCTGCCGGATGCAGTTCGGTTCACACCTCGATGATCGAGCGCATGAGGCGAACAAAGTCACGCTGGCCCGAGCAGTTGCATTTGGCGAGCGCGTTGCGCAGGTGCCAGCGGGCCGTCGATATGCGTATGTCGGATGCGTCTGCGAACGATTGCACGGTCTGGCCTTCGAGCAGGGAGAGCGCGAGACGTGCCTCTGTCGGTGTGAGTTCGAAGGTTTCGATCAGCAGGCGCGCGTCGCACTGCGAATGGCGCCACTTGCCATCGTTGACGGTGATGAGTACCGACCCGGCGGTATGTTCGCACGCCACCCCGGATGCATCTTCTCCGCCAGCGATCCTGGCAAACACGACGAGCACCTCGGTGCCGTCGGAGCCGCTGTAGAATTCAGCGTATCGCGCCGCAGAATTCGATGTCGCGGCCGCAATGTCGCTGACGCGGGCGTGCAGCATCGCCGTGGCGCCCGGCTCGCCACACTGCAACTGGTTGTCCACTCCCGCGATCCAGTCGTTCGCTTCGGCGAGAAGTTGTCGTGCCGCAGCGTTCGCCGCGAGAATCCGCGCCGACTTGTCGACCACCATCGACGGCCAGGCGCGCAGCGCGATCAGGCCTTCGGCGAGGCTGCAGCACGCGGTAGGCCCCGGTTGCGCCTCTTCGTCGTCCTGCAATTTCGGACGCTGGAGTTCTGTGCTCCAGTGCGTTCGCGTGAATGGCGGGATCTCACCCATGTGACGTCGCTCGTCTGTGATCGTTTCCGCTCGAAATGGCGAAACAATCTTCGGCGAAGGCGACGAGATAAGTAAATTGGGGGATTTCCCCCAGGCTACGGCTCGATGAGGCCGAAAATGAGGGCTTTGGCGACGGCGTGATCGCTGGTCGCGGCCTTCAGCTTGTGACGCGCTCCGGCGATGTACTTCTCGACGCTCTTGCGGCCGATGTTGAGGCGTGCCGCGATCTGATCCTGACGCAAGCCGACCGACAGCCAGATCAGGCACTCCTTCTCGCGCGGCGACAGCCTGATGAGCTGGTCCAGATGCTGACCACGCATGCCCGCGTCGAGCATGCCGCAGATGGAGACCAGCGCACGACCCTCCTGCCGCCAGAACTTGTCGAACTCGCGGATCTGGATGTTGGGCATGGAAACACCGACGCCGCCGATCTGCCGGGGGCCGACCTGTTCGGGGTCAACCTGAACAACGCCGACATCAAGATCGGAAGAGCACACGTCTGAACTCCAGTCACTTAGGCA
>CALFEM010000118.1 GCA_937950105.1 uncultured Alphaproteobacteria bacterium
GTGGGGCAAGCAGGACGTGATGTTCGCGGGCGGCCACGAGGATCTCGACTGGTCGCTGTCGAACCTGTTCGACGCGATGGGTGCCATGTCGTCGCGTTTCAACGCCACCCCTGCCACCGCTTCCCGCGCCTATGACAAGAACCGCGACGGCTTCGTCATCGCCGGCGGCGCCGGCGTGCTGGTGCTCGAGGAGCTGGAGCGGGCCAAGGCGCGCGGCGCCAAGATCTACGGCGAGATCGTCGGCTATGGCGCCACCAGCGACGGCTTCGACATGGTGGCGCCCTCGGGCGAGGGCGCGGTGCGCTGCATGAAGCTGGCGCTCAAGGGCCTCGACGGCAAGGGCACGGGGAAGATCGACTACATCAACCCGCACGGCACCGGTACGCCGGTCGGCGACGAGCGCGAGATCCAGGCGATCCGGGACGTCTTCGGCAAAGACGCGCCGCCGATCGCGGCGACGAAATCCCTGTCCGGCCATTCGCTCGGCGCCATCGGCGTGCAGGAGGCGATCTTTTCGCTGCTCATGATGCAGGGCGACTTCATCTGCGAGAGCGCCAACATCGAGGAACTGGACCCGGCGTTCGCCGACATGCCGATCGTCCGGTCGAGAATTGATAACGCCGGGCTTAACTGTGTCATGTCGAACAGCTTCGGTTTCGGCGGCACCAATGCGACGCTCGTGATGCGCCGCTACGATGGTTAACTGAGCAGTAAATTTGCTGTCACGTCGCGGCCATAACGATTAGCCGGAGAGGCTATCCGAAGGTGTCACGACGATGAAACCGTATCGCAACGGTGGCGGCTGGTTCGAGATCAACGGGCGCGCAGACGGCGCGCGAGCGAGGGCTACCATGGCCGATATCGACATCACGAAACCCGGCCCCCTGATGGCGGGCAAGCGCGGCCTCATCATGGGCGTCGCCAACGAGCGCTCGATCGCCTGGGGCATTGCGCGCGCGCTCGCCGGGCACGGCGCCAAGCTGGCATTCACATATCAGGACGAAGCGTTCGGGCGGCGCGCGCTGCCGCTGGCCAAGTCGGTCGGCTCCGACATCGTCGAGCCGTGCAATGTGCTCGACCTCGAGAGCGTCGATCGCGTCTTCAAGCGCCTCGACGGTGAGTGGGGCGGCCTCGACTTCGTGCTGCATGCGCTCGCCTATTCCGATCCGCGCGAGCTGGTCGGCGGCTACGTCAACACCACGCGCGAGAACTTCTCCAACACCATGGTCATCTCGTGCTTCTCGTTCACCGAGGTGGCGAAGCGGGCCGCGGCGATGATGAAGGATGGCGGCTCGCTGCTGACGCTGACCTATGGCGGCGCGACGCGCTCGGTGCCGAGCTACAACGTCATGGGCGTTGCCAAAGCCGCGCTCGAAGCCTCGGTGCGCTATCTCGCGGCCGACCTCGGCCCGCAAGGCATCCGCGTCAACGCGCTCTCCGCCGGTCCGATGCGCACGCTCTCGGGCGCCGGCGTTTCCGATGCCCGCGTCATCTTCAACTTCCAGAAAGAGCATTCGCCGCTGAAGCGCACGCCGTCGCTGGACGAGGTCGGCGGCGCCGGCCTCTACCTGCTGTCGCCGCTGTCCGGTGCGGTCACGGGCGAAGTTCATTTCGTCGACTGCGGATACAACACGATCGCCATGCCGAACCTCGAGTCGCTGAAGGCGCTCGAAGCCGAGGCTGGTGGCGGCAAGCCCTCCGCCGCTGCTGAATAGACAACGTCGGTCGGACATTCTCTGTGATCTGCAAAGGCCTCGTCGCGCGACGGGGCCTTTGTTTTTGCCTCCGCCAAAGCCGAACCAATCAGCGGCGTGTGCGTTGATTGCGTGTCGATCATCACCAACAACACTCTGGAGGACTGTATGAAGTCGCTGATCGCAACGGCCGCCTGCGCGCTCGCGCTCGGTTTTGCCGCAGCCCCCGCCGCACAGGCCGCGCCGATGAGCGGCGCCACCGGAGCGGGCATCGAGCGCACGGCTGGCGTGGAAGAGGTGCGCCATCACCGCCGCCACTGGAAGGGCCGCCACTGGAAGCATCGCCACTGGGGTAAGCGGCGCTGCTGGCGGGACTGCACGGGCATCGGCCCGCTGCGGGTCTGCAAGACGAAGTGCCGCTACTGACGACGCAATCGTAATCACGGGTCCAGATGCCACGCCTGCTTCGGTCGGCGTGGCATTTTGCGTCATGTGATTCGTGCGCACCACCCGTTCGGGCAGTAGCGCCACGCCGTCGATGTTTGATAGACGGGACGGCAACAGTACCGTGTCGGGTCTATGTCTTAACGGTAACTGAAGATGTCGAGGCTACACTCCGCCGCTCCGGCGCCTCGTCTCTGCCGGTGGGTGACGTGTAATGGAGTGAGGTTGCGGCCATGCCGACAGCCAGGAAAGTTCTCGTCAAGACGTTCGGCTGCCAGATGAACGTCTATGATTCCGAGCGCATGACCGAGGCGCTCGCCGGACAAGGCTACTCCGAGACCGACCGTCTCGAGGAGGCAGACCTCGTCATCCTCAACACCTGCCATATTCGCGAGAAGGCGGCCGACAAGGTCTATTCCGAGCTCGGGCGCGTGCGCCAGGCGAAGGACGAGCGGGCCGCACTCGGACACGCCACACAGGTCGCGGTGACAGGTTGTGTCGCGCAGGCCGAGGGTGCCGAGATCGTCGCTCGCGCGCCGGTGGTGGATCTGGTGATCGGCCCGCAGAGCTATCATCGCCTGCCCGAACTGCTGGACGAAGCGCGCAATGAAGCCCGCGCCATCGTCGAGACGCAGTTTCCCGAGGAAGACAAGTTCGATCGGTTGCCGCAGCGTCCACGCGCACCCAACGCGTCCGCCCCGGCGACGGCATTCCTGACGGTGCAGGAAGGCTGTGACAAGTTCTGCACGTTCTGCGTCGTGCCCTACACGCGCGGCATGGAATATTCGCGCCCCGTCGCGGCCATCGTGAAAGAGGCGGAAGCCCTCGTCGCGCGCGGCGTTTCCGAGATCACGCTGCTCGGGCAGAACGTCAACGCCTATCACGGGGCCTGGGACAAGGGCGGCAGCGCCACCCTCGCCGGCCTCGTCCGCCGGCTGTCTGAAATCGATGGCCTTGCGCGCATCCGCTACACGACCAGCCATCCGCGCGACATGACAGACGACCTGATCGAGGCGCACGCCAGCGAGCCGAAGCTGATGCCGTTCCTGCACCTCCCCGTGCAGTCGGGCTCGGATCGTATCCTCGCCGCCATGAACCGCAAGCATACCGCCGCCGACTACCTCGCGTTGGTGGCGCGTATCCGCAAGGCGCGGCCCGACATCGCGCTGTCGACGGATGTGATCGTCGGCTTCCCCGGCGAGACCGAGCAGGATTTTGCCGACACGCTGCGCCTCGTCGAGCAGGTCGGATTCGCGCTGGCGTATTCTTTCAAGTACAGCGCTCGCCCGGGCACACCGGCGGCGAAGCTCGAAAATCAGTTGTCCGACGCCCTCAAGACCGACCGTCTGCACCGTCTGCAGCAGTTGCTCGGCCAGCAGCAGACCCGCTTCAACGCCGGCCTGGTCGGCCGCACGCTGCCGGTGTTGTTCGAGCGGACCGGCCGCCAGAATGGCCAGCTGATCGGCCGTTCGCCGTATCTGCTGCCCGTGCACGCGGTCGCCGATCCTTCGTTGCTTGGTCGCATCATGCCTGTGGAAATCCTCGGGTCCGGGCCGAACAGCCTGTCCGGCATCGTTCAGGCGGCATGAAGCGCGGTCAAAATCCCTGGACATCGGCGGGGCGGGGCGAAATGATCCGTCCTGCCACGTGCGCGGCGGGCTTCGCTGGCGCGGCGGCGGACAGGGAGAACGAGATTTGACAGGATTCCGCGGGTCCTCCGCGTCCGGCTCCGGACGCCCGCAGCGGGCGCAGCCCGGCGACACCACCGGCAACGCGCGCATTGTCGTGCCGTTCGAGGACAACAGACGGCTCACCAGCATTCTCGGCGAGTACGACTCCAACCTGGCGCTGATCGAGGACCGCCTCGGCATCGAGGCGCACGCTCATGGCAACGTCGTCATCCTGACCGGGCCGGAATCGGGCTGCCAGATCGCGCGCCAGGTGCTCGAGGATCTCTATCAGCGTGCGGGCAAGGGCGAGACCGTCGGCCCCGGCGATTTTGACGGGCTCATCCGCCATGCGCGTCAGGAGTCGAGTCCTGGAGACAGCGGCGCGCAGGCACAGATCGCCACGCGCCGCCGTGTCATCAAGGCGCGCACGCCGATGCAGAGCAACTACATGCGCGCCATCCAGAACACCGAGATCGGAAGAGCGTCGCGTAGGGAAAGAGTGTAGATCTCGGTGGTCGCC
>CALFEM010000119.1 GCA_937950105.1 uncultured Alphaproteobacteria bacterium
GTCGCCGGCTTCAGCGCCAGAGGACGGGAGGAGAGCGCCGCGATCGGAGCCGCCAGCGTGCCGTTCCGCGCCGCGACCACGGGCGCTGCCGGCATGGGTGAGCGCATCTGGCCGTCGAAGCGGTAGTGGCCGGTTATGCGATCGACGAACAGGCCGTCCTCGAGCTGCGGGCCCCAGCCGCGATTGTGGATGATCATCGGCCGTCCCGACGGGCTCATGACATCCGAGACGACGGCGATGTGCGAGCGCGAGCCCGAGTTCTGCGGCCTGTCGTACGTGACGATGTCGCCGGGCTGATAATCCTCGGCGTAGCTCGTCACCGGAAGGCTCTGGCCGGCGCGCGCGAAGAAGCGGCGCAGCGTCTCGGTACGGCGATGGTCGATGCTGGTGTCTCCGGCACCGACGCGCGCCCGCTGCACCGCGACCTGGAGATCAACGCCCAGCGCGCGATAGGCGCGGATGACGACGTCGGTGCAGACACCATAGAGCTTCGCCACGTCGCCCATCGGATACGACAGGCGGCGATAGGCGTCGTTGTAGATGACGAACTCGCCGAGTTGCGCGCGGGCCGCTTGCGCGAGGCGGAAGCCGAAGCTGTCCCCGCCGGCCGACTGACCCGTCGGCATCGACGGCAGGGCAGCGGCATTGCGGTCAGGCCCCGCGGCGACAACGCAACGCGGATCGTCGAGTGGTGCGGCCGCGCCGGCCAGCGGGCCCGGCATGCGTTCGTCCTCGCGTACCGCGAGCGACGGCAACAGTGACGGGTCGAGCGCCGCGATTTCCAAAGTTCCCGGCGCGGCGGAGCGGACTTCGGCCACGCGCAGCGGCGGAGCCGCCATCGGCGCGGGCACCGCGGTTCCAGCGACGGCATCCGGCGCGGCGCTCGCCAGCGCCGGTTCGACACGCCTTGCGTCAGGAACGGTTTGCGCGGGCGGGGCGATCCCGCCGACACGCGGAATGTTCGCAGGCGGGATGCCGGCGACGGATGGCGCATCTGCGATGACAGGGACATTCACACCAGCGACCGGTGGCGCGGCAGAAGGGGCGGCGGGTGACGGAGCGGACACCAGCGCGGGCGCCGGCAGCGACGCCGAAGGCACGGCCGCAACCGGGCGCAGGGTCACGCGCTGTGGCGCCGTCTCGGCCGGCCGGGTTATGGCCGGAGGCGCCTCGGCGATCACCTGCCGCATCGAGCGTTCGAGCTGCAGGCCGAGGCTCATGGCGATCGCCGCCGCCAGCACCAGGATCGGCGTCAACAGCAGCCCCAGCGCCTCGCGGTCCTCGCGCGGCAGGCTGAGGGAAATGGCGCCGGCCGGGCGGGCGAGGCGCGCCAGCGAGGCATCGAGGGTCGAGCGACCCGCCAGGGCGACCGCCGGCAACTGCCAGCGTCCCGCCGCGGCC
>CALFEM010000120.1 GCA_937950105.1 uncultured Alphaproteobacteria bacterium
CATACGAGGTGCCTAAGTGACTGGAGTTCAGACGTGTGCTCTTCCGATCTGTACCGGAGCGGACCGGCATCTCGGACGACTTGTTCCTGAGGGTAAGCTTGGCGTTGTCGGTCATCGAGCTGTCTTGGGCTGTCATGCGGGTGTCCCCTGGGTCAACGTGATGCGGCTCGGAACTTGGGGTGATCGTGCGGACGGGTCCGTGCAGGGTCGCTTGGCTTCAACCTCTGCCCAATTCTTGTGCGCGCTCGAAAGCTGGTCAAAGCTTCAGCGCAGCATGCTTCCGTGGTAGCCCACATCTCGCCATGCGGCAAGATAACCAATGGATGATGCTCGGCTTTGCATCGCAGGCGAAATCTGCGCCGGAACAAAGTGTTGAAGACGTTTCTCGCGGGATGCGAAAGGCACGCTCTCAGTCGAAGGCCTGAGTTGACAGCGCGACCGCAGCAATACGGACCGCATGCGGCTCTGCGTGCCGGCGACCCTGCGGGCCGTCCGGACCTGCGGGGCGGCGCTCCTCCGCCGGCCCGACGGTGGTTCACCGTACAGTCTCAGGCGGACTGATCGCGGATGCGCGCCAGCGCCTCGGTCTCGCCGAGCACCGCCATAACGTCGAACACGGGCGGCGAAACGGTCGAGCCCGTGAGGGCCGCGCGCAAGGGCTGCGCGATCTTGCCGAGCTTCAGGCCATTGGCCTCGGCGTAATCACGCACGCTTGCTTCCAGAGCGGCAGCCGTCCATTCCGGCGATCCCGCAAGATGCGCCGCGAGCTTGCCGAGGACCTGGCGGCTGGCCTCGTCGAGCTGCTTGGCCGCCTTCTCGTCGATGCCGAGCGGCCGCTCGGCGAACACGTAGCCGGCGCCGTGGATGATATCGAGCAGCGTCTTCGAGCGCTCCTTGAGGCTCGGGATGGCGGCGCGGAACTGGTTCGCGGCACCGGCGGCGAGCTTCTGCGCCAGCGCGAGGCCCCCCTCGATCTCCGGCAGGATGTGCGTCGCGCGCTCGAACAACTCGTCGTCGCTCGCCTGGCGGATGTAGTGGCCGTTGAGCGCCTCGAGCTTGGCGAAATCGAAGCGCGCGGCACTCTTGCCGATGGCGTCGATGTCGAACCATTCGATCAACTGCTCGGTCGAGATGATCTCGTCGTCGCCATGACTCCAGCCGAGGCGCACGAGATAGTTGCGCAG
>CALFEM010000121.1 GCA_937950105.1 uncultured Alphaproteobacteria bacterium
ACACGAAGAACACGCCGAGCATCGCCAGCGAGGCCAGCAGCGTGATCAGGAGCGGATCGGCCGAATTCGACGCGATGAGCGACAAAACGACGCCGCCCGCCGCGACCAGCACCACGAGAATGGTTGCGTAACCACCACCGCCGCGCAGAGCCGCAAGCGGGTCGTCGGCGGCTATCCGCTCGCTTCTCGCCCCGGTCTCGCTCATCGCGCGGGACGCTAGCAGATTCGCCGGCAGGGCGGCCTTCAATGCCTCAAGCATGCACTCGAACTCGATCGTACAAAATTGCTGACCGGAGAGTCCCCGGCCGGGAACGGCACACGCTCCGTAGCCGCCGCGCAACCGCGCCGTGCCACAACCGTGCCGCCATCAACAGTTCGATCATTAGGGTTAAAATGCCATGAAGTCCGCGCTATAGGTGACCCAGGGCGGCACCGCGACTCGGTGGGCGGCGCCGCGGCCTCGAACCTGCCCGAATTCTGGCGGCTCAACGGGGACCTTGACCCGACACAATCGTCCGGCGCGCGGCGCCACGGAGAGACGGATGGACGTTCTGTTCTACCTTCTGCTGGTGGTCGTTCTCGGTGCGCTGGCGGCAGCAGCCTACATGTACGGCCCGAGCCTCATCGGCAACGGCGGTGGCGGGTCCGGGCTGTTCGGCAACAAAGCCGAGCGGCGGCTCGACGTGGTCGAGCAGGCCAGCGTCGACGGCCGCCGGCGCCTCGTGATCGTCCGGCGCGACGACGTCGAGCACCTGATCATGACCGGTGGCCCGGTCGACGTGGTGATCGAGACCGGCATCCAGCCGCGGCGCACGCGCTCCGGCGGGGAGGTGGTCGAGGCGCCGCAAGCGGTATTCAGCCGGCCGGCGCGGTCGCTCGGTGCCGGCAGCCCGGAATAGCCCGTACTTCTGCGCAGGACGGCGTCACCGGCGCTCCGCGCAAGCATGGCCCTTGACCCCGGCGGCGTCGGCGACGAAGCCCCGAGCCAAGCACCGTCTCCGGCAGCTTCAGGTTGTATCAGCAGAGGACTGCGATTTTGCCTTTTGCGTCTTTGTTCCTCCCTCGCGCACGACGTCCTCTCGGCGCCGCTCTGCTCGCCCTGATCGTCGCGACCTGCGTGCCGCCGACGACCTCTACGGTTCTCGCTCAGACCGCGGCACCGACACCTCCGCCCGCAGCGGCGCCTGCCGGTGGTGACGCGGGTGATGCAGGGAAAGCCAACGCCGCCCCTTCGACGCAGCCGCAACCGCCACCGCAGCCCGCCGGCCCGACGCCCGCGCAGCAGGCCGTGACGCAACTCGAGCCGCTTCTGCAGCCGGCGCGCCGCATCTCGTCGCTGCTGGACGACCTCGAAAAGACCGTCGAGCGGGTCAAGGACCGCGATGAGGACCTCTCTCGCGTGCGCACCGAGATCGACCGGCTGCCGGGCGAAGCACGCCGCGCCATCGACGCCATCGCGCCGAAGCTCGCCGACGTGCGCGCACAGATCGACAAGCTCGGGCCGGCGCCGAAGGCCGAGGAACCCGCCGAAGCCGAAGCCATCGCCGCGGAGCGTGCCCGCCTCGGCGCGGTCGCAAGCGCGCTCGACGGCGCCATCAAGTCGGCGGAACTGGCGAGCGAGCGGGCACGCCAGCTTGCGCAGCACGCACAAGAACTGCGGCAGGCGCTGTTCACAGGCCAGCTTCTGCGCCGCACCAAGGAATCTCCGCTCAAGCCTGCTATCTGGCAGAACGTCGGCGCCGTCCTGCCAGGCGCCGTGCAGGATACGGCCGCGATCGCACGCAACTGGTGGCGCGCCGCGGAGCGCCGGTTGCTGCCGCTGACGGCGACGCTGGTGTTCGCCGCTCTCGCCTTCGTCGTGCTGCGCTATCTGCGCCGACGCCTGATCCGCGCCCGCCTCGATGCGCCGCGCGACAAGCCGCCGACGTTCTTCGCCCGCGCCATCGCGGCGGGTTGGGTGGCGCCCATGTATGCCCTGCCGCTCGCAGCCGCGGCGGCGATCGTCTACCTCGGCCTCGAGCACAACGACCTGCTCTATCTGCAGACAGCCAACATCGCCGAGACGCTGCTGGTCGCGCTCCTGCTCTATGCCGGCGTTTCGGCGCTGTCGCGCGCGATCCTGCAACCCGGACGGCCGTCATGGCGACTGTTCGACATGAACGACGGCACGGCGCGGCGCCTGCACGTGCTGACCAACGCGGTGACCGCCGTCTACGCGCTCGATTTGGTGCTCGCCAGTCTGTCGAAGACGCTCTACCTGCCGTTCCAGGCCAACGTGGCGCGCGCTTTCCTGTTCTCCATGATCTTCGCCGGTCTGATGTTCGCGCTGGCACGCACACGCCTGGAGCCGATGAGCGACCTGCCGGTCGCCCGCGACGCCGACGGCCGCGTCTCGCGCTGGCATCCGCTGTGGCTGAAGCTGCCGACCTTCCTCATCGCGCTGTTCATCGCCGGCGCGTCGCTGCTCGGCTATGTCGCGCTCGGGCGCTACGTCTCGGCGCAGGTGGTGCTGACCGGCTCGGTGCTGGTCGTCATCATGCTGCTGCACCTCGCCGTGCGCGCCATTTCGGGGCAGGCGGGGCTCTCCGACGACAGCCTCTCGACACGGCTGCTCGGTGAGCGCTTCAAACTCGACGACACCCAGCGCACCATGCTGGACGGCTTCGTGTTCGTCGCGCTCAACGTGGCGCTGACCATCGTGGCGCTGCCGATGCTGCTGTTCTCGTGGGGCTTCTCGGCCCCCGAGGTGTCGGGCTGGCTCAATTCGGCGTTGTTCGGCTTCGAACTCGGCGGCGTGCGCATCTCGCTGGCGCGCATCCTGCTCGCGGTGCTGCTGTTCGGCGGCCTCGTGTTCGCGACGCGCATCGTGCAGCGCTGGATGCAGAGCACGGTACTGAAGCCTTCGCGCATGGATTCGGGCCTCGCCAACTCCATTCACCAGGGCGTCGGCTACGCGGGCTTCGGCCTCGCGGCCATCGCGGCGATCTCCTACGGCGGCCTCGACATCACCAATCTCGCCATCGTCGGCGCGGCGCTGTCGGTCGGCATCGGTCTCGGTCTGCAATCCATCGTCAACAATTTCGTCTCGGGCCTCATCCTGCTCGGCGAACGCGCGGTGCGCGTCGGCGACTGGATCGTCGTCGGCGACCAACAGGGTTTCGTGCGGCGCATCAATGTTCGCTCGACGGAAATCGAAACTTTCGACCGCTCAACCGTGATCGTGCCGAACTCCAATCTCGTCACGGGCGTGGTCAAGAACTGGGTGCGCACGGATCGCGTCGGACGACTGAAGATCCCGCTCACCGTCAATCACCAGGCCGATCCCG
>CALFEM010000122.1 GCA_937950105.1 uncultured Alphaproteobacteria bacterium
CTGGCCGAACTGGAGAGTGAGTTCGACGCCGTGTTCATGGCGATCGGCGCCCAGTCCGGCTCGCCGCTGACCATCCCCAATGCCGACAAGGTCCCCAACTGCATCAGCGGCATCGCCTTCCTGACGGCCTTCAACGACGGACGCCTGAAGCACTCGGCCGCGCGCGTGCTGGTGATCGGCGGCGGCGATACCGCGATGGACGTCGCGGCGGTGGCGCGCCGTCTCGGCCATATCACCCATAAACACGAGAGCGATCGCCCCGAATACGTGGTGCTGGGCCAGACCGCGCACGACGTCGCCTCGATCGCCAAGCGACAGGGCGCCGACGTGACGGTCGTCTATCGTCGCCCGATCGAAAAAATGCCGGCGGCCAAGCAGGAGATCGAGCACGTCATGCAGGAGGGCGTCGAGATCCGCGGCTCGCTGGTGCCGCTCGAGGTCGTGCTCGGAGAGGACGGACGGGCGAAGGCGCTGCGCGTCGTCAAGGTCGAGTGGACCGGCAACAAGATGGTCGAGCTGCCGGACAGCGTGCACGACATCGAGTGCGATCTGATCGTCGCCGCGATCGGTCAGGCCGGTGACTTCAACGGCATGGAGGCGCTCAACAACAACAAGGGGTTGATGAAGGTCGATCAGCTGTACCGCTTCCCCGGCAAGCCGGGCATTTTCGTCGGCGGCGACATCATCAAGCCACATCTGCTGACGACCGCCATCGGGCACGCCGCCATCGCTGCAGAGAGTATAGATCATTACGTTTCGGGCGAGCCGATCGACAAACGCCCGAAGGTCGACGTGCATCACTTCCGGCTGCTCGACGAACTGCAGCAGCGGGGCCTCGCGCCGGCAACGGCCGAGGAACCGGTGGTCGTCGGCACCGACAGCTCGAACGTGGCGATCCACAATTTCGAGGATCGCTCAGCCTCGCAGATCATCCCGCACGACATGCTGTTCCTCGGCCACTTCGGCATCGAGCCGCGCCGGATTCGCGGTGAGAAGCATATCGGCGAGAGCGACGTGCTCGGCAACTTCGAAGAGCGGTTGCAGGCGCTGGCCGAGAAGGAAGCCGCCGACGAGGCCAAACGCTGCATGAGCTGCGGCATGTGCTTCGAGTGCGACAACTGCATGGTGTTCTGCCCGCAGACGGCGGTGGAGCGCGTGCCGAAGAAGGAGCGCGCGATCGGCCGCTACGTGACGACGGTGTACGCGAAGTGCATCGGCTGCCACATCTGCGCCGACGTCTGCCCGTCGGGCTACATCCAGATGGGCCTCGGCGAATAGGTGTGCTCGACGACGAGTGTCGAAGATACCCGGCGCGATCCGGCGCCGGGCATCTTCGTTCCGGTCTCGGCGATGCGGCGCATCCGCAAGTGTCACCGCGCCTCGGTGATCTCGTAGACGAAATTCCAGGTGCGCTGATCGGTGCTCCAGAAAATGCGTTTGGCGGCGATGTCGATGCGCACCCAGATCGGGCCGGTCGAGCGCTCGCCGTCGTACAGAAGGATCTCCTGCGCTGTCGCCGAGAGTTGCTTGTGGTTGAAGGTCGTCGCGCGCTTTTCATTCGACGACTGCACGAGTTCGGTCCAGCGGCCGGCATCGATACGCTTGAAGCTGCCGAGCGTGACGCGCCCGTCTGGCCATGACTGGCGGAACGAGATGACCTGCGCGCCTGTGGGCGCTGGCGTTGCGGCTTTCGTAGCGGGGCGGCCAGGATTGAAGTAGATGGCGTGGCGCAACGAGTTGTGATCCCACGGCGCCTGACGGCCACCGGTCGCATCGTAGACGTCGTTGCGCACGCGGCGCAGCGTGGTGATGACTTCGTCCCCGGGGGTGCGCATGTGCTTCAAGAGGGCGCTGGCGTAGGGGGAGTTGCGCCCATCGCCGTCGAGTGCGACCGCTCCGGGTTTGGTCGAGAAGCCGATCAGCAGATCGACACCCTCTCCGGCGACGTCGGCGAGACCGCTGCCGACATCGAGAGAGCGCGACAGCCCGCGCAGCCGGCGTGCCAGAGGATTGTCGCGGCAGGCGTCGAGCAGGATGAGGCTGTTGAGCGCCTGCCGCTCCATGTGGCGCAGGACAAGGTGCAGGGAAATGGTGTCGAATTCGACGTCGCTCTCGTGTTCGAGTTTAGCGTCGATCGGCACGAGGTAATTCTTGCCGGAAACCTGCAGCGCGTGCCCGGCATAGAAAAACACCGCCAAGTCGGCGCCCGTCAGCGTGCGCGCGAAGCGCTTCAGGGCGGCGTCCATTGCCGCTTTGTCGAGATCGAAGCCGGCGACGACGTCGAAGCCGAGGCGCTTCAGTTCCGCAGAAATATCGCTGGCGTCGTTGCGAGGGTTCTTGAGCGTGGTCGTGTGCCGGTAGTCGCCGTTGCCGACCACCAGAGCGACGCGCCGTTCGGCGAGCGCGGGTACCGATGCGACTGCAAGCAGACCGAGGAGAGCGAGAAGTTGAAGCGTGAGCCTGCGCTTTCGTGGTGCTGTGGCAACGGCGCGGAGTGATGAAGCGGCACGCATGCCGGTCCCCCGATCAGAAGGTGTCGACTGGCTTCGTCTCGTAACTCCACGATACTGGCCGCAGATGGCAGCGTCCATCTGCGTTGGCTGCCTGAGTACGGGAAACGCCCGCGAGCGTCGGCGCGCGGGCGTTTCAATCGTGCCATCGATCAGAAGGTCTCACGCCGGGTCGGGGCCGATCATCTTTTCGGGGCGCACGATGGCGTCGAAGTCCTCGCCCGCGATGCCGAGTGCAATTGCTTCCTCACGCAGCGTCGTGCCGTTCTTGTGCGCGGTCTTGGCAACCTTCGCGGCGAGGTCGTAGCCGTACTTTTCCTTGAGCGGCGTCACCAGCATGAGCGAGTTGGCAAGTCCGCGCGCGATGTTGTCGAGGCGCGGCTCGATGCCGACCACGGCGTTGTCGGTGAACGACACGGCGGCGTCGGCGAGCAGACGCACCGACTGCAGGAAGTTGTACGCCATCATCGGGTTGAACACGTTCAGCTCGAAGTGGCCCTGGCTACCGGCGAACGCGATCGCGGCGTTGTTGCCGTGGATGTGGGCGGCGACCTGCGTGATGGCTTCGCACTGCGTCGGGTTGACCTTGCCCGGCATGATCGACGAGCCCGGCTCGTTCTCGGGCAACGCCAGTTCGCCGAGGCCGGCGCGCGGGCCGGAGCCGAGGAAGCGGATGTCGTTGGCGATCTTGAAGCAGCTCATGGCGACGGTGTGGATGGCGCCGTGCGTGAACACCATCGCGTCGTGTGCCGCGAGCGCCTCGAACTTGTTCGGCGCCGACGTGAACGGCAGGCCGGTGAGCGCGGCGATGCGCTCGGCGACCTTCTCCGCGAAACCAGCGGGCGAGGCGAGGCCGGTGCCGACGGCGGTGCCGCCCTGTGCCAGCTCCATCAGCGCCGGCAGCGTCAGCTCGATGCGCTTGATGCCGTTCTCGATCTGCTGGGCGTAGCCGGAAAACTCCTGCCCGAGCGTCAGCGGCGTCGCGTCCTGCGTGTGCGTGCGGCCAATCTTGATGATGTGGCCCCAAGCCTTCGCCTTGGCGTCCAGCGCGGCGTGCAGGTGGCGCAATGCCGGCACCAGGCGGCGGACGACTTCCTCGGCGCAGGCGATGTGCATGGCCGTCGGGAAGGTGTCGTTCGACGACTGGCTCATGTTGACGTGATCGTTCGGGTGGATCGGCTTCTTCGAGCCCATCTCGCCGCCCAGCATCTCGATGGCGCGGTTCGAGATCACCTCGTTGGCGTTCATGTTCGACTGCGTGCCGGAGCCGGTCTGCCAGACCACCAGCGGAAAATGATCATTGAGCTTGCCGTCGATGACTTCCTGCGCCGCAGTGACGACGACGTTGCCGAGTTCCGGCGACAGCTTGCCGAGCGCCATATTGGCTTCCGCCGCCGCCCGCTTGACGATGCCGAGCGCGCGCACCACCGGCGCCGGCTGCTTCTCCCAGCCGATCTTGAAGTTGCCGAGTGAGCGTTCCGCCTGCGCGCCCCAGTATCTGGAGGCGTCGACGTCGATCGGGCCGAAGGTGTCGGTTTCGGTGCGGGTGCGCTTCGTCTCGGTCATGGGCTCTCTCTGCTGGACACGCGGAGCCTCGGGCTCGCGCGGAGATGGCGGTCGCGAATGCGGCGCTCCGGGGAGGGCGCGCGCCTCAGCTAGCACGCGCAAGGCCGGCGGCTCCAGTTGAACGGAAGTCGCCCGGACGCGACGGCACGCGCCGGTCGTTGCATGGGCAAATGCCGGAAACGAGGTTAACCAATTCTAAATATTGCCGTTTTCGGCGTGCTCCGTGGGTGGGTCAGCGTCGTGTCGAGTCGCGTGGGGTACCGGGACCGGGGAGCCCGGACGAGGTGAGTGAATTCGGACAACGACAGGGGACAAGCGTCATGGAACCGAAAATCATCGTCATGATCGTAACGCTGGCCATGCCGAACGGCGACAGCGGCGTACACGTGAAGCCCATGCAGACGGCCGAGGTGTGCCGCGCCGCCGCCGACATCGAGGCGACCGACCCGTTCGTGCGCCACGTCGAATGCTCGGAACTCTCCGATGGCAAGCTGCTGCTGGACTTCAAGTACGGCACGACCGACGACGACAACGCGGCGGCAGCGCCGGATAAGAACAGCGACAAGACCGCGTTCCGCAGCTGACCGCGAGACTCCCGGCCGTCAGCCGCCGAAGCGGGTGCGGATGATGGCGGCGACGCGAGCCAGTTCACCATCGTCCTCGGGATAGGGAGGCGCGAACTCGTCGATGGCGATCCACAGGTGGCGTTCATCGGGTGCGATGTAGGCCGCCTGGTCGTCGACCAGCAAAGCCTCGTGCGGGGCAACGTCGGGGATGAAGGAGAGGTGCTTCACAGGCCCGCTCCATGCCACTTGCGGCACGAGCGCGAACCAGTCCGGCGCGACACCTTCCTCCACCAGCAACTGCTGGATCGTGCGCACGCGGGAGGCGGAAACGGCGGCGAAAAGCACGATGGCGGGCGCTGACGCGCGGCAGCCTTCGAGGAAGTCACGCAGGCCGGGGCGCGGAAAAATGCTCAGCGCATTCGAAATCAGCGTGCCCTCGAGATCGAGGGCAAGCACGCGTGGTCTGGAAGATGTCATCGAGCGGTGGCCGCCAAGGCTGGCAGTGATGTCCGATCGCAGTGACGTCCGGTCAGCGCTTGCGGAAGGCGTCGAGGCTG
>CALFEM010000123.1 GCA_937950105.1 uncultured Alphaproteobacteria bacterium
GCCGCGGAAATTGAAGCGCAGCACCGAGAAGCCGCGCGCCGCGAACGTGTGGTAGAGGCTGTACACCACCTGGTTGTTCATGGTGCCGCCGAACTGCGGATGCGGGTGCAGGATCAGCGCGATCGGGCTGTCGGACTTCGGCTCATGATGATAGCGCGCCTCGATGCGTCCGGCGGGGCCGTTGATGATCAACTCAGGCATCTGTCCTCGTCGTCGTTGAAGCTCGGGAGGTTCGCTCTCGATCCGTTCCCGGCAGAGCCGGCCGGTCCGTGGCGAAACCTGCGCGCACGCCGCGCTCGCTGCGCCGGATGAGCAGTGTCGGCACCGCGCAAATCCGGCTGCGACCTTCTGCCCGCCCTGGAATACTGACTTGGAGCGGTCCGGTGCCCGGCAGAATACTTGACTTCCCTGCTCGGATTTACATATTGTCGAACGTAATTTAGAACCGTTCGAATGACTGGGTCCCTGCGGTGGTCCGAAGGGAGCTGCCGCGGTCGCGGTTCTTAGCATGAAGACGTGTGGCGAATGCAAGCTTCATCGCCGCCCGGGCCGTCGAGTGTTTCGCGTCGCGATGGCGTCACATGGTGTGACGCTGCGAGAGGCGCGGGTGCCGTTTGCAACCAACGGGTGTCGTCGTGGAGCTGAATACCAAAGGCCGTTATGCCGTAATGGCGATGGCCGATCTCGCCAAGCACGAGGTCGACACCGCGGTTCCCCTGTCGCAGATCGCCGAGCGCCAGCAACTCTCGCTGTCGTATCTCGAACAGATTTTCCTGCGTCTGCGCCGCGCCGGTCTGGTCGAGAGCGCGCGCGGACGCACCGGCGGCTATCGGTTGGGCCGGCCGGCGAACGAGATCAAGGTCGGCGAGATCATGGCGGCGGTCGAGGAAGAGACGCGCATGACCCGCTGCATGGATGGCGGCATCGGCTGCCTCGGCGAAGAGCGCTGCCTGACGCACAACTTGTGGAAGGGGCTCGGCGGGCACATCGCTGCGTTCCTCTGGAACGTCACGCTCGCGGAGGTCCTGAGCGGGATACCGTCCGACAAGCTGGCGCGCGGTGGCGCCGATGCGCGTGGCATCGCCTGGGCTGCCGAATGAGCGCGGTGCGCACATACCTCGATTACAACGCGACGGCACCGCTGCGCGCCGAAGCGCGCGAGGCCATGCTCGCGGCGATGGATGCCGGCGGAAACCCGTCCTCGGTGCATGCCGAGGGGCGCCGCGCACGCGCTATCGTCGAGAAGGCGCGTGAGCAGGTCGCGGCGCTGGTCGGCGCGGAGCCGCGCGATGTCGTTTTCACGAGTGGTGCGACCGAGACGGCGAACCAGGTGCTGCGCCGCGCCTGGGGCACGGTGCTGTTCTCGCGCATCGAGCATCCATGCGTTGTCGCGCCGGCCCTGCAGAGCGAGGGGCGCATCGAGGACCTGCATGTCGGCGCCGACGGGCGCATCGATCCCGTCGCACTGGCCGTCAAGCTCGAAGCGATGTCGGCGGCGGGGCATCTGCCGCAGGGGCGCTCGCTGCTCGCGGCGCAGATGGCCAACAACGAGACGGGTGTGCTGCAGCCGCTCGGCGAGATCGCCGCCGTCGCACGCGAGCACGGCGTCGCGATGCTGTGTGATGCGGTGCAGGCGACCGGCCGCCTCGCGATTGACTTCGCCACGTCCGGCGTCGATTACATGATGATCTCGTCTCACAAGATCGGCGGTCCGAAGGGCGTCGGCGCGCTGATCGCGAAGGGCGGCGGCGACATCCCCCCGATCGTCATCGGCGGCGGTCAGGAAAATCGTCGCCGCGCCGGGACCGAGAACGTCGAGGGCATCGCCGGCTTCGGCGCCGCCGCAGAGGCCGCGTTGCGCGATCTCGCATCGATGGAACGGATCGGCGCATGGCGGGATCGCATCGAGCAGGAAGCGCGAGCCGTGCGTCCCGACACCGCGGTCGTCGGCAGTACGGCGCCGCGCCTCGCCAACACGTCGTCGCTCGCGGTGCCGGGCCTCGCGTCGGAGACGCTTGTCATTCGGCTCGATCTCGCCGGCTACGCCGTCAGCGCCGGTTCTGCTTGCGCTTCGGGCAAGGTCGGATCGAGCCCGGTGCTTGCAGCCATGGGTGTCGCACCCGACATCGCAAGGGCAGCGGTTCGCATCAGTCTTGGTCACGCGACCACGGCGGACGACATCGACAGATTCATCGAGACCTGGTGCGGGATCGTATCGGTGTCACGAAATTCCTCAGTAACGCTGCCGCGCGCATCCGCGCCGGCCGCACAGCATCACGAAGCCGCGATCGCCGCGGCAGCCATGGGAGAGCGTTGAAGATGGCAGCGGTTCAGGAGACCATCGAGCAGGTCAGGAAGATCGACGTCGACCAGTACAAGTATGGCTTCGAGACGAAGATCGATACGATCAAGGCTCCGAAAGGGCTCAACGAGGACATCGTCCGCTTCATTTCGGAGAAGAAAGGCGAGCCGGCGTGGATGCTCGAGTGGCGCCTCGACGCGTTCGAGCGCTGGAAGACCATGACCGAGCCGACGTGGGCCAAGGTTTCTTATCCCAAGATCGACTTCCAGGAGCTGCACTACTACGCCGCGCCGAGGTCCACGGAAGGGCCGAAGAGCCTCGACGAGATCGATCCGGAACTGCTCGAGACCTACAAGAAGCTCGGCATTCCGCTGCGCGAGCAGGAGATCCTCGCCGGCGTGCAGGGCGCCAAGGTGGCGGTCGATGCCGTGTTCGATTCCGTGTCCGTCGTCACGACCTTCAAGAAGGAGCTGGCCAAAGCCGGCGTCATCTTCTGCTCGATCTCGGAAGCCATGCGCGAGCATCCCGAGCTGGTGAGGAAGTACCTCGGCTCGGTGGTGCCGAAGTCCGACAACTTCTATGCGGCGCTGAACTCGGCGGTGTTCTCCGACGGCTCGTTCGTCTACATCCCCGAGGGTGTGCGCTGCCCGATGGAGCTGTCGACCTACTTCCGCATCAACGAGAAGAACACCGGCCAGTTCGAGCGCACGCTCATCATCGCCGACAAGGGTTCCTACGTCAGCTACCTCGAAGGCTGCACGGCGCCGATGCGCGACGAGCATCAGCTGCACGCGGCCGTGGTCGAGCTGATCGCGCTCGACGACGCCGAGATCAAATATTCGACGGTGCAGAACTGGTACCCCGGCGACAAGCAGGGCAAGGGCGGCGTCTACAACTTCGTTACCAAGCGCGGCGACTGCCGCGGGCGGCGGTCGAAGATTTCATGGACGCAGGTCGAGACCGGCTCGGCGATCACCTGGAAGTACCCGAGTTGCATCCTGCGCGGTGATGAAAGCAGCGGCGAGTTCTATTCGATCGCGGTGTCGAACGGCTACCAGCAGGTCGACAGCGGCACCAAGATGATCCACCTCGGCAAGAACACGACGAGCCGCATCATCTCCAAGGGCATTGCCGCCGGTCATTCCGAGAACACCTATCGCGGGCTCGTCTCGGCGCATCGCAAGGCGAGCAACGCGCGGAACTTCACGGCGTGCGACTCGCTGCTGATCGGCGACAAGTGCGGCGCCCACACGGTGCCCTACATCGAGGCGAAGAACGCTTCCGCGCACTTCGAGCACGAGGCGACAACCTCGAAGATTTCCGAGGACGTGCTGTTCTATTGCCGCCAGCGCGGCTTGAGCGAGGAAGAGGCGGTGGCGCTCGTCGTCAACGGTTTCGTCCGCGACGTGCTGCAGCACCTGCCGATGGAGTTCATGGCCGAGACGCAGAAGCTCATCGGCATCAGCCTCGAAGGCAGCGTCGGGTGAGCGCTGCTCATGAAGGTCCAGGACGTGGTTGCAGGCAAGCCTTCAGACGATCTGGCACCTGGAACATTGAGCAGCATCCTGAAGCAGGCCGGATTCAAAGGACCAAAATGATGCGATACGCCGTTGTGATCGAGAAGGCGGAAAACAACTACTCCGGCTATGTCCCCGACCTGCCCGGCTGTGTTGCGACCGGCGCGACCGTCGGCGAAGTCGAGGAGGAATTTGAAGCTGGCGATCCGCTTTCACCTCGATGGACTGAAGGAGGATGGCTTGCCGACTCCGCTTCCCTCCGCGGTCGCCGAGTACGTTGATGCGTGACCGTGACAAACAGATTGGTTCCGGTGACCATCGAGGTTGATGGGCATTTCGCTGAGGCCGACAGGCTTCTGCAAGAACAGCAAGGGTAGTGAACAATGCTCGAGATCAAGAACCTGCACGTGAAGATCGCCGACGAGGACAAGATGATCCTCAAGGGCATCGACCTCGTGGTGCCGAAGGGTGAAGTGCACGCCATCATGGGGCCGAACGGGTCGGGCAAGTCGACGCTCGCCTACGTACTCGCGGGCCGCGAGGACTACGAGATCGTCGAAGGCGACATTCTCTGGAACGGCGAGTCGATCCTCGACATGGAGCCCGACCAGCGCGCCGCGAAGGGCGTGTTCCTCGCCTTCCAATACCCGATGGAGATCCCGGGTGTCGCCGGCCTCACGTTCCTGCGCACCGCCGCGAACGCAGTGCGCAAGAAGCGCGGCGAGGCCGAGATGACCACGCCGGAATTCATGAAAGTGGTGCGCGAGCGCGCCGCCAAGCTCAACATCGATGTCGAGATGCTGAAGCGCCCGGTCAACGTCGGCTTCTCGGGCGGCGAGAAGAAGCGCTCGGAAATCCTGCAGATGGCGATGCTCGAGCCGACGCTGTGCGTGCTCGACGAGACCGACTCGGGCCTCGACATCGATGCGCTGAAGGTCGTCTCCGACGGCGTCAACGCACTGCGCTCGCCCGATCGCGCCATGCTGGTCATCACGCACTACCAGCGCCTGCTCGATCATATCGTGCCGGATCGCGTGCACGTGCTCGCTTACGGCCGC
>CALFEM010000124.1 GCA_937950105.1 uncultured Alphaproteobacteria bacterium
GCATACGAGAGGCCTAAGTGACTGGAGTTCAGACGTGTGCTCTTCCGATCTCCATGAAAGCGAAGGCGCCCGATGGGGCGGCGCGTTCGGTGACCAGCATGCGCCCCTGATCGTCGAATACGATCTTCGAAATCTCACCGGGCGAGGAGCCGGGTGGCACGGTCAGTTCGATGCGGGCGTCGGCACCGAACGCGCCATCGGCGCCGCTCGCCACCGACCAGATCTGCAAGCCGTCGGCTACCGCGTAGAAAAGGCGTCCACCGTGAACCGCGACCGCGAAGATGCGCCTCGCTGCTGGCGCATAGCCCCACGTATCGGGCTTGCCCGTCTGGAAGCTCGGCTGGGTGATTGAAGCACGCTTCGCCACATCGAACGGAACCGGAGCAAGTCCTCCCGCGGTTCGCCCCTGCACACCATGATCGTAGCGGCCGACCTCGCGACCACCGAGATCGAGCCGATGAATCATGCCGGTTTCGCGATCCGCGACGAGGAGCGTCTTCGACTGCCGGTCGAATGTAATGCCGCCGAGGGCCGCTCCGCCATTTGCGACACCATCGAGCCCGATACTGGCGAGCACACGTGCCTCGCCTGATACGCCGTCGATGCGCCAGACCGATCCCGGTCCGGCGCCGGCCGCCACGGGTCCGAACAGCCCGGGCATGAAGCTCGCGCCCGGACCGCCTTGCTGGGCGCGATCGGGGCCGCCGTCGCCATCGGTATCGGGGACCATGATCGGCAGGCCATAGGCCGAGGTAGCCGCGGCGTAGATGTTCGGCGGCGTTGCATCGTCGAGGGCGATCGAGAAGACTTGACCGATCTGGCGTGCGGGAAGCGTCAGCTGCTTTGCGGGCGGCGCCAGTTGACCTGCGGGGGCTTCACCGAGCGCTTGCAGATCGACGATGCGTAGCGCCGGGCCGTCGAGGTCGATCGTCGCGTGCGCGGCCGGATCAACGCCGATAGCGATCTGCGGAGGCAATTGCACGCCTGAGAAGCCGCTGGTCACGGCGTTGCCGTCCAGCAGTCCGCTGCCCGCGTTCTGCGCCGAGGCGGCGGTGACAGGCGCCAGGAGTATCAGTGCGGCAAGCAGGAGGACCGGCTGCAGAAAAAAAGCGCGCAAGTTCTCGACGCGCGCCGATAGCGCGGCACGTACCACCAAAAATGTCATTTTTGACTCCCTGTCGGGACCAGAGTTTTGAACTCCGCGATGCACGCCGATCATGCGGCACCATCCATTCGTGTATGGTCTTTAGTCGAAATCGGATGGAATGGCGTTGATCGGCCTCAACGCTGTTGCTGACGCAAGACAACGAGGTGTTCGAGGCTGATTGCTCGGCGTAAGCCGGCGGTGACGCAATCTGCTGCGCTTTGCCGAGGCCCTTCGGGCAAAGCCTCGATCAGTTGTCGGCTGTCCGTGAAGCGGCACGCGCTCAGCGCACTTTCGGCTGTCGCAGCTTGCGACTTTGGCTCCGGCTTGACGGCGAGGGCAGGGGCATTGCCGGGGCAAGGTCAGAACTCACGCCATGGCGAGCAACTCGGGCCTGAAGATGAGCGCCACCCCGATGCCGAGCAGCACGGC
>CALFEM010000125.1 GCA_937950105.1 uncultured Alphaproteobacteria bacterium
GACCACCGAGATCTACACTCTTTCCCTACACGACGCTCTTCCGATCTCCGACATTTTCGCGCGCAACATCGTCAAGCCGGAGATGCTCTATTCGCACGTGATCGGCGCCGACGAGCGCGTGCGCGCCGACGGCACCATCGAGCGGCCGCTCGACGAGGCGCGGCTGGCGGCCGATCTCGAAGCGGCGCGGGCGCGCGGCATCACCGCCGTCGCCATCGTGCTCATGCACGCCTACGCTCATCCCGCGCACGAGCGGCGCGCGGCAGAAATCGCCCGGGCTGCCGGCTTCGACCAGGTTTCAGTCAGCCACGAGGTTTCCGCGCTCATCAGAATCGTCGGCCGCGGCGACACCACCGTCGCCGACGCCTACCTGACACCGATCCTGAAACGCTACGTCGATCGCGTGGCGGGCGCCATCCGCAGCGACGATCCCGACGTTGCCGCGCCGCGCCTGCTGTTCATGGCGTCCTCGGGCGGGCTCAAATCGGCGGCGATGTTCGAAGGACGCGATGCGATTCTGTCAGGCCCGGCCGGCGGCATCGTCGCCATGGCCGAGACGGCGCGGCGCGCGGGCTTCGAGCGCGTCATCGGCTTCGACATGGGCGGCACCTCGACCGACGTGTCGCATTTCGCGGGCGAAGCGGAACGCACGTTCGAGACCGAGGTCGCGGGCGTGCGACTGCGCGTGCCGATGCTGCGGATCCACACGGTCGCGGCGGGGGGCGGCTCGATCGTCACGTTCGACGGCACGCGCCTCAAGGTCGGGCCTGACAGCGCGGGCTCCGATCCCGGCCCCATGGCCTACCGGCGCGGCGGACCGCTGACCGTCACCGACGCCAACGTCATGCTCGGCAAGATCACGCCCGACTATTTCCCGCGCGTGTTCGGCCCGACGCAGGACCAGCCGCTCGATCGAGCCAGCGTCGTCGCCGCGTTCGAGGCACTGGCGCACGAGATGGGCGGCGGCAGAAGCGCGGCCGATGTCGCCGAAGGTGTGGTGCGCATCGCCGTCGCCAACATGGCCAACGCCATCAAGCGCATCTCGGTCGCGCGCGGCTACGACGTGACACGCTACGCCCTCAATTGCTTCGGCGCGGCAGGCGGCCAGCATGCCTGCCTGATCGCCGATGCGCTCGGCATGGAAACCGTGCTGATTCATCCGCTGTCCGGGCTGCTTTCGGCCTATGGCATGGGCCTCGCGCCGATCCGGGCCAGCCGCGAGCAGTCGCTGGAACTCGACCTCACCGAGGCAACACTCGCCGCGATCTCGCCGCTACTCAACGAGTTGTCGCGCGAGGTGGCCGCGACGGTGATGGCACAAGACGTCGCGGCCGCGGACGTGCATCTGAGCGCACGCCTGCATTTGAAGTATACCGGCACAGATACCGGCCTGCCGGTTGCGCTCGACGCGATTGCGAACATGCGCGACGACTTCGAACGCCGGCACCGATCGCAGTTCGGCTTCGTGTCGCCGGACAAGACCATCGTCGCCGCCGCGCTCGAGGTCGAGGCCACGGGCGCGACCCCACGCGACGACGACGCCGGTGACCGGACGACAGCCACGGCGACCCGCGGCGCCGATGCTGTACCGCACATGCCGCGCCATACCCGCGTCTACTCCGGTGGCGCCTGGCACGATGCGCCCGTCTGGCTGCGCGACGAGATCGCGCCCGCCCAGCGCATCGATGGACCGGCACTCGTCATCGAGCCGCACCAGACCATCGTCGTCGAGCCGGGCTGGCAGCTCACGCTCGACGCGCGCAACGATGTGGTGATGACGCGGCGCTCCGCCAGACGCGACGAGCGTCTCGGCCTCGCCGCCGACCCGATCCTGCTCGAGGTATTCAATAACCTCTACATGTCGATCGCCGAGCAGATGGGGGAGGCGCTGCGCAACACGGCGCAATCGGTGAACATCAAGGAGCGGCTCGACTTCTCGTGCGCGGTGTTCGACGCGGAGGGCCGCCTCGTCGCCAACGCGCCGCACATGCCGGTGCATCTCGGCTCCATGGATCGCAGCGTCGAGACCATCGTACGCCAGCGCGCGCGGACCATGCGCCCCGGCGACGTCTACATGCTCAACGCGCCCTACAACGGCGGCACGCACCTGCCCGACATCACCGTCGTCACACCGGTGTTCGCCGACAAGGGCGAGCGCGTGCTGTTCTACGTCGCATCGCGCGGACACCACGAAGACATCGGCGGCCTCGCCCCCGGATCGATGACGCCGCGCGCGACGACCATCGAGGAGGAAGGCGTATATATCGACGACGTGCTGCTGGTGCGCGACGGCGGGTTCCTCGAAGCGGAAACGCGAGCCTTGCTCACCGGCGCGAAGTATCCCGCACGCCGGCCCGACAAGAATATCGCCGATCTCAAGGCGCAGGTCGCCGCCAACGCGCGCGGCGCGAGCGAATTGCGCAAGATGGTCGCGCACTTCGGTCTCGACGTGGTCGAAGCCTACATGCGCCACGTGCAGGACAATGCGGAAGAAAGCGTGCGCCGCCTGATCGCGCGCCTCGACGAGGGCCATGCGCGCATCGAGACCGACAAGGGCACGGCGGTCGAGGTGCGCATCACGACCGACAAGGCGGCACGCACCGCGCGCGTCGACTTCACCGGCACGAGCCCGATGCAGGGCGACAACTTCAACGCGCCCGAACCCGTAACGCGCGCCGCCGTGCTCTATGCCTTCCGCGTCATGGTCGATGCGCCGATCCCGATGAATGCCGGCTGCCTGAAGCCGATCGACATCGTCATTCCGGAAGGATCGATGCTGCGTCCAACGCATCCCGCCGCCGTCGTCGCCGGTAACGTCGAGACGAGCCAGATCGTCACCAACGCGCTGTTCGCGGCGATGAGGGGCCTCGGCACCGCGCAGGGCACCATGAACAACCTCACCTTCGGCAACGCTTCGGTTCAATATTACGAGACGATCTGCTCGGGTGCGCCCGCGGGCTACGACGCGCAGGGCAACGGCTTCGACGGCGCGGCTGGCGTGCACGTACATATGACCAACACGCGCCTGACCGACCCCGAGGTGCTGGAGCTGCGCTATCCGGTGCTGCTCGAGGAGTTCTCGATCCGGCGCGGCTCCGGCGGCAAGGGCCGCTGGAACAGCGGTGACGGCACGCGCCGCGTCATCCGCTTCCTCGAACCGATGAGCGCGGCGATCCTGTCGGGCTTTCGCGACGTGGCGCCGCCCGGCCTCGACGGCGGCGAGCCCGGTGAGAAAGGCCGCAACGCCGTACGCCGCGCCAACGGAACGATCGACACGCTCGTCGGCTGCGCGGAGACCACGCTCGCGCCGGGCGACGCCATCATCATCGAAACGCCGACCGGCGGCGGCGTCGGTCCGGTCTCACAGCGCGCAGGCTGACGCGCGGATTCGGTAGCGGGGCGTCACGAGCGCTTTGCTTTCTCTTTCAGCAATCGCGCCTCGATCTCGAGGATCACCGCGTCGAGGTTGTGGATCAGCGCATTCGCCGCTGCGATCTGACGCTCCAGCGAGGCCGCTGTCGGCGGCTTGCGCTCCTCGGGTTCGGGCCGCCGCTCGGTCTCCTGATCCTGCCCGGTCGCGAGCTTCGCCACCGCGACCAGCGAACGCCAGACGTAGCCGCCCGGGCTCTCGACGATTTCGCCGCGCGAGCGGCGGCGCTTCGCGGGCTTCTCCTCGCGCGCTTCCGCTTCCTTCAGGTCGCGCGCAAGCCCTCGCTTCTCATGCAGCGTCTGCTTGCGAGCGAGACGCAATTCCTTCAGCGCATGGCGCGCCTCGTCCGCGTCGTTGACGCGCACGGTGACGTCGACGCCATCGATTTTCGTGAAGTTCATGCGCGGCGAGCCTCGAAGCGAAATGCGGCCAGGAATTTAGTGTCGGGGACGCCTCGGGCGCAATCGTGACGGCGGTCACACACCTCGGGGGAGCGTATCGGCTATCGCTCGACCGTCTGGCGACTGCTAGAGTTGCAGACACCATCTCAACCGCCATCGAGGTTCTGACCATGCGCGTGATCGCAGCCGCCCTAGTTGCCCTGTCCCTCACCACCGCTCCCGTCATGGCGCAGGACGCCGCCGATCCGCAGGCCGCCCGCATCGCCAAAGCGCGTGAAGCCATCAAGGGCCTCGCCGAGGGCCTGAAGGAAAAGCTGGTCACCGCCATGCAGGACGGCGGTCCGGTGGCAGCGCTCGGCGTCTGCAAGACGGACGCACCGAAGATCGCCGCCGAGCGTTCGGCCGCAGCCGGCATGGAGGTCGGCCGCACGGCGCTCAAGGTCCGCAATCCGGACAACGCGCCGAGCGACACCGAGCGCAAGGTGCTCGAGCAGTTCGCCAAGGATCTCGCTGGCGGCGCCGACGCGGCGAAGCTCGAACACGCCGCAATCGTCGAGGACGGCGGCAAGAAGTCGTTCCTCTACATGAAGCCGATCATGACCGCGGGAAAGCCTTGCCTCGCCTGCCATGGCAGCGAACTCGATCCGGCCGTCTCGGCGAAGATCAAGGAACTCTATCCGCAGGATCAGGCGGTCGGCTTCAATGCCGGCGACTTGCGCGGCGCCTTCGTCGTCACCGGCAAGGTCGAGTAACCCGACAGACTGCCACTGCCGAGCACCAATGAGCCCCGCTGCAGTTGCGCAGCGGGGCTCTGCTTTTCAATGGCAGCAGGGGGCCGCCACGCCGCATCAGATCAGGTGCTCCGCAACGGGTTCCCCCGCTTGAAACCGAGGGCGCAGCCGCGTCACTTGCAGACGCGGTAGGTACCGTCCTTGCCGTGGCGGGCGAGGTCCATGTGGAAATGGTCGCGGTGGTAGATGTCGGCGTGCGGGCCGAGCACTGTCGAAAAGGTATCACAGGCGCCGCGATGCACGGCCCTCAGGAAGGCGCGCTCGCGCACGTCCTCACTCCACCAGCCGCGCTTCACCGAGACACTGCGGCCGTCGGCGAAGTGGAACTCGGAAATGTCGATGGCATTGGCGAGCCCGTGCTCGGAGAGCTTGGCGCCCCATTTGTGGTTGATCGGCCGGCACCCATAGGAGGCGGCGACCTTGAGCGTCGTCAGCGGCGCGCCGAAGTGGAACCGCGCAGCCGGCGCCACAACCTCGGCGACCCAGCGGTCGACCGCCGGGATCATCGGGCAGCGCAACGTCGCCGCCGGCTTCAACTCGACCCGGCCGCCGAGCGCGGCCGACATTTCGAAGGGATGCTCGGCGCCGCACGCCGTCGGACCACCGAGCAGTGATCGCGACTGCACGAAGCGGCTTTCACGGACCATGCCGGAGTGGAGGCACTGACGCTCGTCGGCGGCCCGCCACGGCTCGCGCTTGGCCACGAACGCGGGACCGCTGTCGCCACGGCCGCAGCCGTGGATGGCGAGCGGGGCGATGAGGCAGGACGCAAGGAACGCTACGCGGGACTTGTACATGGAGAAGGACTATCGGTCCGGTAACCCTAACGCCGGGTTAATACGGAGAATTCCGCCGGATGACGATCGCCGGGGCAGCGGGCCGTTTCAGGACCCTTTCGCGGCAGCAAATGGTGAATGTTGCGGCTGCGAGATGGAAAACAGGGCAGAAGTGCAAGCTGCGAAATGTCTTATCCACAACTATCGGGGCGACGATTCGCGAATCCGCAGGACTCTTACCCACAACCTTGATAACTTGAGCAGTGTTCGGATGGAGCTGCTGGCCCCCGTCGGCAACTACTTGGAACACAAGAGTATTTTTTGCGTTGCGTATGTTCGTGTTGTGTATGCCTTGCGTAGTTGTTCGTGTGTAACCGCGGTGGGCGGCACCTTCAGGTCTTGCGTTTGAGTTTGCGTCGGGGACCGCCCGGAGCTGCGTTGTAGAGCGTCCTGAGTTCTGCGTCCCAGTCTTGCGTATCTGTATCTGCGTCAGTCTGCGTACCGGCACGCCGCAGGGCACGCCCCATGCTCTCGGCATTGATCCGGAAATGAAGGTCAACGGCCCTGGTGCTTTGCCTTGGTCGATCCGCTGACAGCCCCCAGTTTGTCTTTGCGGATCCTCACTTGGCCTGCCAGGGTCGTTTTCCGTTTCGCGAGCGGCGCCACGGCGTTGCAGATGCGACGCCACTTGACCTTCCGACCTCGTGGTTTCCGGCACGCGTGTTTCGCCGCCATGATAGCCGGCGGCGACCTTGCCGTGACTCCGGTCAGGACAGCGACGCCAGAAAATCCGCCACGCCCTCTTTGTAGGCGCGGTCCCCCACCGCCTTCATGTGATCGCGCCCGGGGATCACCAGCGCCCGCGCTCCCGGGATCAGCTCGGCCAGCGCCTCCGCCGACCCGCCGACCACGTCCGTCTCCCCGACCGCGACCAGAACCGGCACCGCGATGCGGGCCACGTCCTCGCGCCCCAACGGCTCGCGCGAGGCGCGGATGCAGGCCGCCAACGCCTTGAGATCGCTGCCGGTCTGTTCGGCGAAGGCGCGGAATGTGCGGGCGGTCGGGTTGCTCACGTCGTCGATCGACGGGGCTTCCAGCGCCGCCGCGATCGGTCCCGTCCCGGCCATGCCGCGCACCATGTTGACGCCGAGCCCGCCGAACACGATCGAGCGTACACGCCCCGGATGCGCCAGGGCGAGGAACGCCGAAATCCGCGCGCCCATGGAGTAACCCATGACGTGGGCGCGGGCGATGCCGAGATGGTCAAGCAAGCGGCGAGCGTCCTCGGCCATCAGCGGCGCGCGGTAGCGATCCGTCTCGTACAGCTTCTCGCTTTTGCCATGCCCGCGATTGTCGATCGCAACGACGCGATAACCCTTGCCCTTGAGGTAACCGACCCAGCCCGGCACCACCCAGTTGGTCGAGATGTTGGAGGCGAAGCCGTGGATCAGCAGGATCGGCTCACCCTCGCCCTCGTCGATGTAGAAAATCTCGGCGTCGTCGGACTGGAAAGTCGGCAAATCGGGGCTCCTCAGGCGCAGGAACGGCGCAGGCGGGCAAAACACGCCGGGGCCGGGTGATACCAAGTAAGCACGCGCCTCCCCTACCATTTCCTCCCCGCCGGGGCTATGGTCGCGGCCGTTTCGACAGGCCAATCGCAAGAGGCAGGCTCATGGCGGCAAGCGTCGTTCCCCATCTCGCCAACGACCGCGGCGTCGAGAAGATCTTCGTCGGCGTCAAAGAGCTGCAGTGCATGGGCGCGCGCGCGCCCTATGATCATCCGCACGTGTACCTGGACATGGGCGGCGACGCGCAGATCATCTGCCCCTACTGCTCGACGCTCTACGTCTACGACGCGCGGCTGCACGCCGACGAGAGCGATCCCGCCGGCTGCCTCGTCGACATGACGGGAGTCATGGCGGGCTGACCCCGCATCGGCGAGCCTGCTGCGCATAGCGGAGGCCCGACGATGACCAACGACAGCCCGACCGGCACGATCTCCCCAGCAAGCGCGACGAACACGCCCACCCTCGAAACCGAGCCCTTGGTGCGCGATCCCGGCGCGCAGCCGGCGGGATTGGCCGCGCCTGTCCTGATCCTCGGCGGCGGCATCGGCGGCCTCGCCGCGGCGCTTTCCCTCGCCAGACGCGGCATCGCCTCGCACGTGCTCGAGCGGCGGCCGACCTTCAGCCCCGAGGGTGCCGGTATCCAGCTCGGCCCCAACGGCACCCGCATCCTCGCCGAGATCGGCGTCGCCGAAGCGCTCGATCCGCTCGCCGGCAAGCCGCACATCATCCACGTCCGCTCGGCCGCCACGGGCGATACACTCGCCAACCTGCCGCTCGGCGCCTGGGCGGCGGAACGCCACGGCGCGCCGTACTGGGTGACGCACCGCCGCGACCTGCACGGCGCCCTGCTCGCCACGGCGGAGAAGCAGCCGCTGATTTCCATCACCATGGGTTTCAACGCCGGCGCAATCCGCGACGAGGGCCGCGCGGTCACCATCACCGAAACCGGCACCGGCAACGTCGTCGCGGGCGCCTGCCTGATCGCCGCCGACGGCCTGCGCTCGCAAGTCCGCCGCGACGTGTTCGCCGCGCCGCCGCCGCACTACGCCGGCAAGAGTTCCGCGCGTGCCGTGATCGCCGCCGAGGACCTGCCGCGCTCGCTGCGCGAGAACGCCACCGCCATCTGGCTCGCGCCGGGCGCCCACATCGTCCACTACCCGCTGCGCGGATCGAACGAGGTCGCCATCGTCTACACGCGCGACGATCGCACGCCGAGCGAGGACTGGAACGCCGAGGTGCCGCGCGAGTGGGTGCTCGACGGCTCGGGGCGCTTCGCCGAGGCGGCGCGCGCGCTGCTCGAGGTGCCGCGGCAGTGGCGCAAGTTGGCGCTGTACGAGCTGGCGCCGCTGCCGCATTGGGTGAAGGGACGCATCGCGCTGCTCGGTGACGCCGCGCACCCGACGCTGCCGTTCCTCGCGCAGGGCGGCGTGCTGGCGCTGGAAGACGCCAGCGTGATCGCGCGCGAGATCGCCGCGCGTCCGGGCGATTGCGCTGCGGCGTTGGCCGCCTACGAGCGTGCGCGTATGGATCGCGCCACCCGCGTCGTGGCCGAGGCGAAGAAGAACGGCCGCATCTATCACCTCGATGGCGTGATGGCGCTGGCCCGCAACCTGACCATGAAGCTGACCCCGCCCGCCCGCCTGATGGCGCGCTACGACTGGGTGTACGGCTGGAAGGGGTAGGGGTAGCGAGGGAGTGTGGGGAGGGGCCAGGTGGCGACACTCAAGGCGCCGAACCGGGGCCGTGAGCGCGAGCCGCGCTCGCGGTCCGTGTCTATCTGGCCTCGGCCCCGCCCACGCGGCTCCGACCTGCCCCGCGGCAATGTCCGGTGCTGAAGCTGCCGCGGTCGCAGCCAGCCCGCACCGACGGTCCGCTCGTGACCCCAAGCGGTCCTGAGCTGATGCAGCACGGGCGGCGCGACACCCTTGAGAGTTATGCTATGGGCCGGTGGCGACCAGACATCACCGTTCCCCACGAGTGCCCAGCTCTCAGCGGACATGGCCGTCTAGTTTGCCCGAGAAGCAATAAGCCTCTCTGCGGCTTGTTTTATTCCATCAGCAATATTTGCATATGCCTCATCTTGATCGACCCACGAAGTTACTGCTTTTCCATCTGTCGGTATCGCTTGCAATTTTGCGAAGGGAGCGCTCTTCCAAAGGCACGAGCGAAGGATTACTGGCACGACTACTGCTTCACCCTCCTCACTTCGTTCTAGAGCGCGCTCCATCTCTATGTCGTAGCAGTATTCGGAATTGATGAAGTCGATACTGACCAGCAAGAGAATTATGTCTGCGCGATCTAGATTCTTGGATATCTCGTCGCCCCAATCATCCCCTGGCTTAATCGCTCTATCATCCCAGGATTCAATAAGATGAAGACGCTTCAACGGCTGGAGATGCTGAAGCAGTTTCTTTTTGAGCGCTTCGTCAGCGTGACTATATGAGACGAAGACTCGAAGCTTTTGGGAAACCTTGTCCTTAGCTATGCCAACGCTGCCACCCTGCCCTTTACCCAATACGATGGAATTACTCTCGACGAGTTGGGTCTTTACGCGATTGTATCGCGCCTCGTCCCACTTGAGCGACTCTCGTAGTTTGGCGTTAGAGATGAGTCCTCCGTTCGCCAACTTGCTCAGCGA
>CALFEM010000126.1 GCA_937950105.1 uncultured Alphaproteobacteria bacterium
CGCCGAGCGCCTCGGCGTATTGCACGCTGCCCCACGCGCTGACGACCAGCCCCACCAGCGTCCAGTGGAACAGGCGGGTCGGCAGATCCCACGCGACCACGACATCACGCTCGACTGGGCGCTCGGCGGCCGGCTCGGGCCGCAAGGGGCGGTTCATGGCGGTGCGCTTCCCGTCAGCTCACGATGGCGAGGATTTGGGGTGCGATCATGCCAGCGCAAAGCCTCGATTGCGAACGAGGCGGCAACCGGGAAGCGTGCGCGCTTCAGCCGAATGGCCCGGCCGCCACAACGCGAGATCACGCGGCTATTCCCCATCCCGCAGCGCAGCGTAGTACAACAGGCAATTTCCATCCGGCCTGCAAATAGAGCTTTAGCAGTCCCGCAAGCTAAGCCGCCGGGCGAGCACAGTCGAACCGGCGATCGACGTGGAGCGGGTGCGGACGTCTTTTCGTGCATCGGCATCACTTCGCAGGTCGAATACTTGATCGAAGCCCGGGACCATGTGGACCCTGCAAGCATCCTTCGAGTTGACCAGCCGACATCCTACCGGCGCGAGCCGCTGCCAGAACGCTCTTTAATGCGCCGCAGCATCTTGCGGCGCGGCTCTAAACAGCATGAACTTTCGGATGAGCCCTTGACGTCCCGCCGTGGTATGCCAGAGAATTCTTCAGAGAAAAACAACGGACGGCGCCGGCCCGATACGGGCTGAAGCGCACGCGGGAGGAACCCCAACGTGGAAGAAATTGCCTCGCTGATGCACGGGTTCTCCGTTGCATTAACGCCGTTCAATCTTGCCCTGATGTGTGCCGGTATCATCCTCGGCGTCATCATCGGCGTTCTCCCGGGCCTCGGCGGCGCCAACGGCGTGGCGATCCTGCTGCCGCTGACGTTCTCGATGCCGCCGACCTCCGCCATCATCATGCTCTCGTGCATTTATTGGGGAGCCCTGTTCGGCGGCGCCATCACCTCCATTCTGTTCAACATACCCGGCGAGCCATGGTCGGTGGCCACCACCTTCGACGGCCATCCGCTGGCGCGAAAGGGACGTGCGGACGAGGCCCTCACCGCCGCCTTCACCTCGTCGTTCGTCGGCGCACTCGTCGCCGTCATCATGATCACCTTCCTGGCGCCGCTGGTCGCCAGGTTCGCTCTCAAGTTCGGACCAGCGGAGTTCTTCGCCGTCTTTTTCCTGACCTTCGCGAGCTTCATCGGCATGAGCCGGGGGCATCCGATGAAGGTCGTCGCCTCGATGGCGCTCGGCTTCGCGCTCGGCACCGTCGGCATGGATCAGGTAACGGGCACGCTGCGGCTGACCTTCGGCTCGACCCACCTGCTCTCCGGCTTCGACTTCCTCATCGCCGTGATCGGCCTCTTCGGTATCGGCGAGATCCTGTCAGGTCGGAAGAGCGTCGTGTAGG
>CALFEM010000127.1 GCA_937950105.1 uncultured Alphaproteobacteria bacterium
TGACCACAAGGGTAAGCACGGCGGCAAAGTCGTCGAGAGCGGACACCATCATCTGGAGCTGATTGCAGCGGACGGCTCGCTCACACTCTACGTGCGCGACGAGGCCGACAAGCCGGAGGATGTGGCAAAGGCCAAGGCTTCGGCGACGGTGCTCGCCGATGGCAAGACCGAGGCTGTCGAGCTGCAGCCGGCGGCTGGCGGAGTCTTCAACGGCAAGGGCGGCTTCAAGGCCGCCAAGGGCGCAACCGTCGTAATCACGCTGACCATGCCCGACCACAAGCCCGAGCAGGCCCGGTTCAAACTCGACTGATCAAGCGAGGATGTCGCGCCCTCGAAGTCGCGCGGCATCCTCCTGAAGGGAGGCCAACAAGATGCTGCGCACATTTACTCTTGCTGTCTTGGCAGGTCTTACGCTGCTTGCGGTGCAAGTCCCGTCCTATGCGCACGAGCTTCCCTGGCGTGCGGGTGAGCCGAGGCGAATTCCTGACGGTTCGTGTGCCAAAAAGCCATGCGCGTATCGCACGGATTGGAGCCCCTCGCGCCCGCACTGCCACGTCGCTGGCGTGGTGGTCCGGGAGAAAAAGGATTGCGAACGCGCCGGACAACCGTGGCGATCAGCGGGGCGACGCGAGGATGATGGCAGCTCCCGCCATGGCCAAACCGGCTCCCGCTAAGTCGGCTCGCTCCGGAACGCGTCCTTCGAAAAGCCAGAGCCAGACGATGCTGGCCGCAATGTAGACGCCGCCGTAGGCTGCATAGGCGCGGCCGGCGAAGTCACTTTCGATCTTGGTGAGTATCCACGCGAACGCGACAAGGCAAATGATGCCGGGAACGAGCCACAGCGCAGAGCTGCCTTTGCGAACCCACATCCAGAACGTGAAGCAGCCGGCAATCTCGGCAATTGCCGCTGCGACACAGAGTGCAAGGCTCGCCATCGCTCGGTTTCTCACAGTGCTCGTTGTTGACGCTCATGGTGATCGTGTCCGTGCCGCTCACCACCGAGAACACCACGATCGACATCGGTCCCGAACTCCCTGAATGCTTGCCGGAGGATCAGGAACGACGAATTCAGGAACAACGCGGCCATGATGCCAGCCACGACCAGATCCGGCCAAGCTGTCGACGTGCCCCAGACCCCGAGTGCCGCAATCATGACGGCGACGTTGCCGATGGCGTCGTTCCGCGAGCACAGCCAGACCGATCGAACATTGGAATCGCCGTCCTTGTAGCGCATCAACAGCAGGACGCTCGTCACGTTCGCGGCCAGGGCCATGAACCCGATGCCGCCCATAATCTCGGCGCGCGGCACGCCCAGCACCAGGAGGCTGTAGGCGGTCGCGCCGAACACCCAGAGCCCCATCAACGTGAGGCTCGCGCCTTTGACCAGCGCCGCGGTCGCGCGGGTTCTGAGGCTGGCGCCAATGACGGCCAGGCTCATGCCGTAGGTCAGTGTGTCGCCGAGGAAGTCGAGCGCGTCGGCCTGAAGAGCTTGAGAGCCGGCGAGCTTGCCCGCCGCCATCTCCACGATGAACATGATCGCGTTGATGCCGATCACCGTCCAAAGAACGCGCTTGTAGCGCGGGTCCATGCCGTCGAACTGCGGGCTGCCCGAGCAGCCGCAAGCTCCATTCGATGTGCAGCAATCGCTCATGAATCTTCTCCTCGAAATCCCAGCATGTCATCCTACATTCTATAGTCACTAGAGGATCAAGAGGTGCTCTATGGCCACTTTCGCGATCGGAGACGTTGCGCGACGGACGGGCGTAAAGGTCTCTACAATCCGCTACTATGAGAGCATCGGGCTGTTGCCGCGGCCGGAGCGCACGGCATCCAACCGGCGCACCTATGGCGAGCAGCTGCTGCAACGGCTCTCCTTCATCCGCCATTCGCGGGAGCTTGGGTTTGAGATCCCTGCAATTCGCGAGCTGCTAGGTCTCGCAGATTCGCCCACCGCATCGTGTGCGGATGCCGACAGTATCGCCCGGCAGCGTCTTCATGAGATCGACAGCAAGCTCGAGCGATTGCAGGCCCTTCGGGCCGAGATCCAAGGCATGGTGGATACCTGCTCGCGCGGTCGGGTCGCGACGTGCCGTGTGATCGCGGCGCTGGCGGAGAATTCCGCCGATCAGGGGCGGGAGATGGCATCCGCAGATGAACGAGCGGGATGTCGCACCGATCGCCCGCTGGGCGGCAGGCCGAATGGAACGGTACGTCGCAAGGCCGTCAGAAGGTGACCAGGATTGGATTGTGCTTAACCATTTCTGGCGTGCGCGCGAGAATGTGAAGGGCGTCCGTACCGGGAAGCTTGACCTCGGATGCCGAGAGAGGATGATGCATCCTGGGAAGGATGGTCAATTGTCCTTGCGGCGCCACATCGTCGTTCTACTCGTCGCGCTGGCGGTCGCCACCGCGCCTCTCGGCGCGGCCGTCTCCGGTACGCGCTTGGCGGAGCATGGGGCGACGGATCTCAGTGCGGCCACGCCCGCTCGTTCCGACATGTCGGGCATGACGGACATGGCCGATTGCGAGAAGATGATGGGAAAGTCGGGCTCCGCCGACTGCCCCTGTTGCGATCCGCAGAAGGCCTGCCCACCCGAAGCGTGCCTCGCCAAGTGCTACAAGGTCTTTGGCGATCTGCCTCGCCCACTCCTGGCGCGCCTGTTCGTCGCCCAGATGTTCGACGCGGCCGAGCCTGATCGGCCGCCGAAACGATCCATCCGGCCTGATACTCCACCTCCCCGAACCTGATCCATCGACGACGGGCCCCGCTGCTGCGGGCAACGGCGCGTGGGCATCTGCCCTTGGCGCTACGCGCGCCCGGCATGGTGCCGGCGCGCGTCAAAGCTCATTCGACAGGATCAGATCATGACATTCCAGACAGCCCTTCGCGCCGGCTTGATCGGCCTCGCGCTCTCCAACGCCGCCGCAAGCGTGATCGCCGGAGCGGCAGACTACAAGTTCCAGCCGCTCAAAGTCGACGTGAAGAACGGAGCCGGCAGCGAGCTGGCCGTGCGCCTCGTTCACAAGCCATCCGGCAAGCCCGTCACCGGGGCAGTGCTGTTCCGCACGCGGCTCGATATGGCGCCCGACAACATGGCCGACATGACGGCCAAACACGAGGCGATGCCGTCGTCCGAGCCCGGCGTCTATCGCTTCAAGGCCGACCTCACCATGGCCGGCGGTTGGGCGTTCCGCGTCATGGCCAAGGTGCCTGGCGAGAAGGACACCGTTCAAGCTGTCGTCGTGTTCCAGGCCAAGGACTGAGGAGAACCCGATGCGCAAGCTCCTCACCGGGGGGATCGCCATCGTGGCGGTCCTCTCTGCCAGCGTTGCCGGCTACCGTCTTGGTGCCGGCGCTTGGCCCACCCTTCGCACCTCGACGACGGCCGTAGCTCCCGAGGCCATCGCGATGCCGGCCGCTAAGCCGAACGAGCGCAAGGTGCTCTATTGGAAGCACCCCGACAACGATGCAGATTTCGCCGCCGAGCCGAAGAAGACCGGCGATGGCCGCGACTATGTCGCTGTCTACGACGACCAGGAGGCCGACTTCGCTCAAGCCAAACCGAAGGAGCCACCTTTGGCCGCGGGCGGCGCGCCGAAAAAGCTGCTCTTCTACCGCAATCCAATGGGCCTGCCCGATACCTCGCCAATGCCGAAAAAGGATTGGATGGGGATGGACTACATCCCCGTCTACGAGGGCGAGGAGGATGAGCCCGGCACCGTGAAGGTCAGCGTCGCCAAGTTGCAGAACGCCGGCGTTCGCTCGGAATCTGCCGCGATGCGCCGCCTCGTGCGGCCCATCCGTGCCCCCGGCGTCGCAAAGCCCGACGAGCGAACGTTGCTGACGGTCGCACTGCGCGCCGACAGCTTTATCGAGCGGCTTTACGTCAACGAGACTGGGCGCCACGTGAAGAAGGGTGAACCGCTGTTCCGCGTCTACAGCCCGGACATGGTCAGGGTGCAGGTTGACTATAGAATCTCAGCTAATGCTGCAGGCCCGCGCGATGATCGCGGCGCCCTGCAGCGACTGCTGAACCTGCAAATCCCAGATGCGGTGTTGGCCGAACTCAAGCGCACCCGCGAGCCCGTCATCTCGTTCGATTGGCCGTCGCCCGTGTCGGGTGTCGTCATGCAGAAAAAGGCCATCGAGGGCATGATGATGAAGGCCGGCGCCGAGATGCTGCGCCTCGCCGATCTCTCCTCGATCTGGGTCATCGCCGATGTGCCCGAGCAGGACATCGCTCAGGTTCGCGTCGGGGCCAAAGCGAAGGTGGTGTTCCGCGCGTTCCCGAACGAAGTGTTTGAAGGGCGCGTGACGTTCATCTTGCACGAACTCGAGATGGCGACGCGCACGGCCAAAGTCCGCATCGAGGTCGCAAATGCGGATCACCGCATCAAGCATGAGATGTTTGCCGATGTGGAGATCAACGCCGGTGATGGCGAGGCCGAGCGTCTCAGCGTGCCCGTGTCTGCCTTGATCGACAGCGGCAACCGGCAGGTGGTGATCGTCGATCGCGGCAAGGGTCGCTTCGAGCCCCGCGCCGTCAAGATCGGCGTGCGCGGTGACGGCTATGTTGAGATCGCGGAGGGCATCAAGGCCGGCGAGAACGTCGTCGTCGCTGCCAACTTTCTGATCGATGCCGAGAGCAATCTCAAAGCAGCGCTGTCGACTTTCACCGCCGATCCATCACCTGCACCAGCGGAGAAGCAGCCATGATCGCACGCATCATCCGCTGGTCGGCATCCAACCTTACGCTGATCCTGATCGCGACCGTGCTCGCCACTGGGGTCGGTCTCTATGCCGTGACCAAGGTGCCGCTCGACGCCATCCCCGACCTTTCTGACACGCAGGTCATCGTGTTCTCGGAGTTCTCCGGCCAGGCGCCGCAAGTGGTCGAGGATCAGGTCACCTTCCCGGTCTCGACCGCGATGCTGTCCGTGCCGCGTTCCAAGGTGGTGCGCGGCTTCTCGTTCTTCGGCGCCTCCTTCGTCTACATCATCTTCGAGGACGGCACCGACATCTACTGGGCGCGCTCGCGCGCGCTCGAATACCTGTCCGGCGTGACACGGACACTGCCACAAGGCGTCGTGCCGACGCTCGGGCCGGACGCGACCGGTGTGGGCTGGGTCTACCAGTATGCTGTGATGGCCAAGGAGCGGAACCTCGCCGAGCTGCGCTCGACGCAGGATTGGCAAGTGCGCTTCGCCGTCGCCAAGGCGGAAGGCGTCGCCGAGGTCGCGAGCGTCGGTGGGTTCGTGCGTCAGTATTCTGTCGTTGTCGATCCGCGCCGGTTGCGTGCCTTCGACATTCCGCTGGCCAAAATCCGCGAGGCCATCCGCGAGTCCAACATGGATGTCGGCGGCCGCGTGGTGGAATTGGCCGAGACCGAATTCATGGTGCGGGGGCGCGGCTATCTCAAGAGCATCGCCGACATCGAGAGCATCGTGCTCAAGGCGCAGGGCGGCACGCCAGTGCTCATCAAGGACGTGGCGCGCGTCGAGCTGGCTCCCGACGAGCGCCGCGGCGTCACCGAGCTCAACGGCGAGGGCGAGGTCGTCTCCGGCATCGCCATCCAACGCTACGGTCAGAATGCGCTCTCCGTCATTGCCAGCGTCAAGGAGCGACTGGCCGAAATCGCCGGCAGCCTGCCTAAAGGCACCGAGATCGTACCAGTCTACGATCGCTCCGACCTGATCAACCGCGCCATCACCACGCTCAAGGTCACGCTCATCGAGGAAAGCGCCATCGTCGCGCTGGTCTGCTTCGTGTTCCTGCTGCACGCGCGCAGCGCGCTCGTCGCCATCATCACGCTGCCGCTCGGCATCCTCATCGCCTACATCTGCATGTGGGCGCTCGGCATCTCGTCCAACATCATGAGCCTCGGCGGCATCGCCATCGCCATCGGCGCCATGATCGACGCCGCGATCGTGATGATCGAGAACGCCCACAAGCATCTGGAGCGCGCGCCGCCAGAGAAGCCGCGCACGGAAGTGCTGATCGAGGCGGCGAGCGAGGTCGGCCCGTCGCTGTTCTTCTCACTACTGATCATCACCGTCTCGTTCCTTCCGATCTTCGCGCTGGAGGCGCAGGAAGGGCTGCTGTTCAAACCGCTGGCCTGGACAAAGACGTTCGCCATGGCAGCCGCGGCTCTGCTCTCGATTACGGTCGTGCCAGCCCTGATGGTGATCTTCGTGCGCGGGCGCATCGTTCCTGAGCACAAGAACCCGGTGAATCGCTTCCTGATCTGGCTCTATCGGCCGATCATTCGCGGCGTGCTCAAGGCCAAGACGCTCACGATCGGCGTCGCGCTTTTCGTTCTCGCCGGCAGCGTCTGGCCCGCGACCAAGCTCGGCTCGGAGTTCATGCCCAGTCTGAACGAGGGTACGATCATGTACATGCCGACGACACTGCCGGGGCTCTCGATCACGAAGTCGGCCGAGTTGCTGCAGGTCCAGAACCGCATCATCAAGACCTTCCCCGAGGTCGAGAGCGTGTTCGGCAAAGCGGGCCGCGCCGCGACCGCGACCGATCCCGCGCCGACCGAGATGTTCGAGACGGTGATCAACCTGAAGCCGCCAAAGGACTGGCGGGCTGGTGTAACCATCGACAGCCTGATCCAGGAAATGGACAAGGCCCTGCAATTCCCCGGCATCTCGAACGCCTGGACGATGCCGATCAAGGCCCGCATCGACATGCTGGCGACCGGTATCCGCACGCCGGTCGGCGTCAAGGTGATCGGCCAGGATCTCAACGTGATCGAGAAACTCGCGCGCGACATCGAGGCGGCCATCAAGTCGGTGC
>CALFEM010000128.1 GCA_937950105.1 uncultured Alphaproteobacteria bacterium
TGGGATCGTCTGCTCGACGAAGCGGCCGTCACCTATCTGTTTTTTTTCAAGCAGAAGACGGCATACGAGATCATCTTCGCCAAGTCGTTCCCGACCAAATCGGGCCGCGCCAAGATCGTGCCGGCGACCATGATGCCGCCGCATGAGTTGCCCGATGACGACTATCCGATGGTGCTGACGACGGGCCGCCTGCTGGAGCATTGGCACACGGGCTCGATGACGCGGCGCGCCTCGACGCTCGACGCGCTGGAGCCGGAGGCCATCGCCGGCCTCAACCCGCGCGACATGGAGCGCATGGGCATTGCGGCGGGCGACATGGTGGTGATCGGCACGCGGCGTGGTGAGATCACGCTGAATGCACGCGCCGATCGCGACACCGCCGAGGGCATGGTGTTCATTCCGTTCGCGTTCGCGGAGGCGCCGGCCAACGCGCTGACCAACCCGCAGCTCGATCCGATGGGCAAGATCCCCGAGTTCAAGTTCTGCGCCTGCCGTATCGAGAAGATCGACCAGCCCGCCGCCAAGGCCGATGCGGCGGAGTAGGTGAGCCAACGCTCTGTCGGTAGCCGTGCGTGCTTCTCCCTGTCCGAGAGGGTTAACGTAGGGGCCTTCACGCTCGGCGACAGACAGTCATTCCGTTACCGTTGCCGGGATCGATTCATCACCCGCCGGCGAGTTGGGAGATCTCGCGGCGTGCGCCATGTGGAAGCGTGGATCCCGGGGACGAGCCCCGGGATGACAGAGTTGCGTATCGAGAAGATCGAGCAGCCCGCCGCCAAGGCCGATGCGGCGGAGTAGGTGAGCCAACGCTCTGTCGGTAGCCGTGCGTGAATCTCCCTGTCCGAGAGGGTTAACGTAGGGGCCTTCACGCTCGGCGACAGACTGTCATCCCGTTACCGTTGCCGGGATCGATTCATCACCCGCAGTTGGGAGATCTCGCGGCGTGCGCCATGTGGAAGCGTGGATCCGGGGGACGAGCCCCGGGATGACAGAGTTGCGCATCGAGAAGATCGACCAGCCCGTTATCCGACGGTGTAGCCGCCGTCGACGACCAGTTCCTGACCGAAGATGTTGCTGGCCTTGTCCGAGACCAGGAACACGGCCGCATCGGCGATGCTCTGAGGCGCGCCGAACTGGCCGGGGAACAGGCGCGCGGTCACGTTGGCCCCCACCTGCGCCAGCACGTCGGCCGGCAGTCCGACCTTCCCCCACAACGGCGTGGCGATCGGCCCCGGAGCCACCGCATTCACACGGATACCCTGCGGCGCCAGTTCGGCGGCCAGTGTCTTGGTGACCGAGCTGAGGGCGGCCTTGCTGGCGCTGTAGACAGCCAGCCCCGGGAAGCCGACCTGCACCAGGAACGTGGTGACGAACACGATCGCTCCGCCCTGGCGGATATGCGGCAGGAACAGGCGAGCGGTCTGCACCGCGCCGACGAAATTGACCGAGAACTGCTCCTCGATCGCCGCCTCGTCGCTGTCGGCGAACGCGACCACCTTGGCCATGCCCGCGTTGGGGATCACCGCATCGACAGCCCCGAAGCGGTCGATCGTGCGAGCGACGAGGCTTTCGAGGTCGGCCCGTCGAGTCACGTCGCCGGCAACTGCGATCACGCGTTCGGGGGCCAGCGCTTCGAGTTCCTTCAGCGCCGTCACGTCGCGGCCATGAATGGCCACCGAGGCGCCCTCCGCCAGGCAGGCTTCGGCGATGGAGCGGCCAATGCCACTGCTGGCCCCTGTAATGACGACCACTTTTCCATCGAGCATGTTGGTCATGAGGTTTCTCCTGGAGCGATGGGAGCGAGTTGCCCCCAATGCCTACATCGGGCGATGCGCTGCCGGCCTTAACCGATGGCAAGCGGCCGCGCCGCCCGGGCGCGCGCGCCGGAGTGAGGTCGGTTGCGATGACGGCTGCGGCGGTGAGGGAACGCAAGCTCGTCCCCTGCGTTCGCGTAGCATGATCAGCCAAGCACCGACCGGCAGCCACGACGACCACGCCGGGCTTCGAGAGAAAGCCCGCTCCCAACCGGGACCGGCCTATACGCGCTTCGGCGTGATGATCGCGGTTTCCACCGCGATCATGCTGGTGCTCATGTATCTGAACACCTACGAGTGGGATCACGTGACGTGGAGCGAAACCCGAGCCTATATGGCGCTCCTCATGGGGGCGTCCATGGCACTGGTGATGCTGGCGTTCATGCTGCACATGTACACGTCGCGCACTGCGAACATCGCGATCGCCGCAACCGCGATCTTCGTGTGGTCGGCGTCGCTGTATCTCGTTCGCAGCCAGGTGACCGTCGACGACCTCGACTACATGAAGGCCATGATCCCGCATCACTCGATCGCGGTGCTGACGAGCCGGCGGGCCCAGATCGAGGATCCGCGCGTGCGCAGGCTCGCCGATCAGATCATCGAGACGCAGCTGCGCGAGATTGCCGAAATGAAAGCGCTGGTTTCCGACCTCGAGTCGCGAAAAGACGGCGCGGGTCGATAGCCATCCCGAGCATCCTCACGGCCACTTCACGATCGGCGGCATGGACGAAAGGATGCTGGCGATGTTGCCGCCGGTCTTGAGACCGAAGATGGTGCCGCGGTCGTAGAGCAGGTTGAACTCGACGTAGCGGCCGCGACGGATCAACTGCTCGTCGCGATGCGCTTCGGTCCAGTCGGTCGCGAAGTTGCGGCGCACGAGCTTGGGGTACACGTCGAGGAAGGCGCGGCCGACATCCTTGGTGAACGCGAGGCCGGCGGCGAACCCGCCGTCCGCTTCCTCGGGCGCGAGATAGTCGTAGAAGATGCCGCCGATGCCGCGCATCTCCTTGCGGTGCGGCAGATAGAAATATTCGTCACACCACGCCTTGAAGCGCTCGTAGTCGGCGACCTTGTGCGGCGTGCACGCCGCCTTCATGGCATCGTGAAAGGCGATGGTGTCAGGGTCCTCCTGCGTGCGCCGCCTGTCGAGAACCGGGGTGAGGTCGGCGCCGCCGCCGAGCCACCATTTGCTCGTCACCACCATGCGCGTGTTCATGTGTACGGCCGGCACGTGCGGATTGTGCATGTGGGCGATGAGCGAGATACCCGAGGCCCAGAAGCGCGGGTCTTCCTCCGCGCCGGGGATCTGCTTGCGAAACTCCGGGGCGAAGGTGCCGTGCACGGTCGAGGTGTGCACGCCGACCTTCTCGAACACACGCCCGCCCATCATGCTCATGACGCCGCCGCCGCCGGGCGTGCCGTCGGCGTCGGTGCGTTCCCACGGCGTGCGCACGAAGCGGCCGGCGGGCCGGAGCGAGAAGGTCGCGCCGGACGGCAGGTCGTTCTCGACGGCCTCGAACGCGGCGCAAATCAGGTCGCGCAGGCTTTCGAACCAGGCGCGGGCTTCAGATTTCATGGCGTCGAGAGTGGCATCCGGCGGGAGCGGCATGGACGGGGAACCTCGGTGCGTTTTGTCGGGTTGCGGTTTCGGGTGCTATTGACCATGTGACAGGCTCGGCCCGCAAGTCTGCCGGCGAGGCCGGGGATATCGTCATTCGAGCCCGTCACGATGATGACGCCTTGGCGGCGCCTGCTGGTCCCCGGACGTATCTGTTCTCGCGGTCGAACGTATCGCGCACACCCGAAGGTTTCGCATGATCGACCGCTTCTTCACCTGGCTCGAGCGCTGGCGCTCGCCGTTCCCAGAGCCGCAGCCGACCATGCCGCCGACGGGCTTCTGGCCGTTCATCATCCACTACACGCGGCCGTTCTGGCCGCTTCTCGCCGTTTCGTCCGGTCTCGGCGCAGCAATCGCGTTGATCGAGGTGTCGCTGTTCGCGTTCCTCGGCCAGCTCGTCGACTGGCTGACCAAGGCCGACCGCGCCACGTTCTGGTCCGAGCGCGGTGGCTTCCTGCTGTTCATGACGGCGGTGGTGCTGCTGCTGCTGCCGGCGATGAAGTTCGTCTACGAAGCCGTGATCCATCAGGGCCTGATGGGCAACTTCGCCATGCGCACGCGCTGGCAGGCGCACCGCTACGTGCTGCGCCAGTCGCTCGCCTACTTCCAGAACGACTTTGCGGGGCGCATTTCGGCCAAGGTGATGCAGACCTCGGTCGCCGTGCGCGAAGTGGTGATGAAGATCGCCGAGGTGCTGGTTTACGTCTCGGTATATTTCCTCGGCGCGGTGGGCGTATTCGCCGCAACGGACCTCAGGCTTTCGGCACCGCTCGTGATCTGGCTCGGTGCGTACGTCGTCGCCATGCGCTACTTCATTCCGAAGCTCGGCAAGATCTCGAGCGAGCAGGCGGATGCGCGTTCGATCATGACCGGGCGTGTGGTCGACAGTTACACCAACATCGCCACGGTGAAGATGTTCGCGCATGCCGAGCGCGAGGATGCCTACGCGCGCGACAGCATGGTTGGATTCCTCGACACCGTGTACCGGCAGATGCGGCTCGTCACGCTGTTGACGTTCACGCTCAACACGCTCAATGCGGCGCTGCTGTTCTCGGTGGCCGGCCTCTCGATCTGGCTGTGGTCGATCGAGGCGGTGACGACGGGCGCCATCGCGCTCTCCATCGGTCTCGTGCTGCGCATGCAAGGTATGGCGCACTGGATCATGTGGGAAGTCGCCGGCCTGTTCGAGAACATCGGCGTGGTGCAGGACGGTATCGAGGGACTGGCACGCGGCCGCGATGTGACCGACATACCGGGCGCCAGGCCGCTGGTGGTGCCGCGCGGCGAGATCCGCTACGAGGCTATACATTTCAACTACGGCAAGGATCGCGGGCTGACCGACGGCGCCGGCGTTATCGACAACCTGTCGCTGGTGATCAAGCCCGGCGAGAAGGTCGGCTTGGTCGGGCGCTCGGGTGCCGGCAAGTCGACTCTCGTGTCGGTGCTGCTGCGCTTCTACGATCTCGAGAAGGGCCGAATTCTCGTCGACGGCCAGGATATCGCCAGCGTGACGCAGGAGAGCTTGCGCGCGGCCATCGGCATGGTGACGCAGGATACTTCGCTGCTGCACCGCTCGGTGCTGGAGAACATCGTCTATGGTCGCCCCGATGCGACGCCGGAGCAGGCGATCGCGGCGGCGAAGCGTGCTCATGCGCACGAGTTCATACAGGGTCTCGTCGACCTCAAGGGGCGCACGGGCTACGACGCGCATGTCGGCGAGCGCGGCGTCAAGCTGTCGGGCGGCCAGCGCCAGCGCATCGCCATCGCGCGGGTGCTGTTGAAGGACGCGCCGATCCTGATCCTCGACGAGGCGACGAGCGCGCTCGACAGCGAGGTCGAGGCGGCCATCCAGGAACAGCTCGTCAACCTGATGTCCGGCAAGACGGTGATCGCCATCGCGCATCGCCTCTCGACCATCGCTGCGATGGACCGCCTCATCATCATGGACGAGGGCCGCATCGTCGAGGAAGGTACGCACGCGGAGCTCGTCCAGCGCGGCGGGCTCTATGCGGATCTGTGGGCCCGCCAGTCCGGCGGGTTCCTCGCGCAGGATGCCACAGAGGAGGCAGCTGAATGACGGGGGCCGAACCGATCGTGAGACCCGCTCGCCGGGAGGATTGCGATGTCATCGCCACGCTCGCGTCGGAGCTGCGCGCAGCCCTAGGCGAGCCGCGCGATCTGCTGACGAGCGCGCATGTCCTCGCCGACGGCTTCGGCCCTGCGCCGGAGTTCGAGGTGCTGCTTGCGGAGCGCGATGGCGAGGCGGTCGGCTACGCTCTTTACATGCCGACCTACGAGCCGGCCTATGGCGTGCGCGGCATCTTTCTCGCCGATCTCTATGTGCGTTCGGCAGCCCGCGGTCTCGGCATCGGCCGCCGCCTGTTCTCCGCGGTCAGGGATGCCGCAGAGCAAAAGGGGCGCGTCTTCGTGTGGTGGGTCAGCGATCCCGCCAACGCCGGTTCCGAGTCGTTCTACGAGGACCTCGGCGTGCAGATGCAGACGCTGGTTCGTGCGCGGGCCTTCGTTCTGGTCCCGGTTCCGCCCGGCTGAGGCGATCGCGAGCGGGCATCTTGCAGAAGCCGGTGGTGTGTCCCACTTGCCTCGGCGCCCGGCGGCTCCCAGGCCGGTGTCTGGAATGGAGGTCAGAACATGCTGCGATCGGCGAACGGGATTGTCGGCGTTCTCGCATTTTGTGCGGCGGCGATGGTAGCAACGGCGACGGCCCATGCCGACGATCCCGACCTCATCTTCCGCAAGACGACCGTGTGGAAGTTCCTGTCGCCCGACCACAAGCTGGCGACGTTCGCCATCGATGATCCCATCGTCGATGGCGTGTCCTGCCATTTCACGGTGCCGGAAAAGGGCGGCTGGACCGGCTGGCTCGGGCTCGCGGAAGAGTTGTCGAACGCGTCGCTGGCCTGTCGCCAGGTCGGGCCGATCTCGTTCAAGGAGAAGTTCGAACAGGGCGACGAGGCGTTTCGTCAGCGCCGCTCGCTGTTCTTCAAGAAGATGCGCATCGTGCGTGGCTGCGATGCCAGGCGTAACGTGCTCGTCTATGTCACCTACACCGACAAGCTGATCGAAGGCTCGCCGGAGAACTCGACGTCGACGGTGCCGATCATGCCGTGGGGCACGAGCGGCGAGCCGCCGAAGTGCGCCGACTGGCTGAAGGGCTGAAGTGAGCAACGACGGCACGTGACGCCGCGCGTCGCGCGTCAGTGGTGCGGGGTCGGGGAGGCCGCTGTCGTACCGGCGTCCTTGGTGCCGTCGTCGTCGGGCTTGCGTACGCGAGCAAGCAGCGCCGCCAGCTCGCCGACGACGCCGCGCCGGAACAAGATCGGAAGAGCGTCGGGTAGGGAAAGAGTGTA
>CALFEM010000129.1 GCA_937950105.1 uncultured Alphaproteobacteria bacterium
AGCCGCCCGGCGACACCGCCCGCCTGCTGCTCGCGCGCGTCATGCTTCCGGTCGCCACCCTGGCCGGCGCCGCGGTCGCCGTGCTCGCGCCGACCGACGCGCTGAAGCTGATGCTGTGGGCGCTGACCATCGCCGCCGCAACCGCATTCCCGGTGCTGGTGTTGTCGATCTGGTGGAAGCGGCTCAACGCCTACGGGGCACTGACCGGCATGGCGGTCGGCTTCGCCGTCGCGGTGCTGGCGATCGCCGCCGGCGAAGCCCGCATGGTGCCGGTCGCCGGGAACGTACTGGCGGCGATCGGTGTGCCGCTCGGCACGATCGTCGCGCTCGTCGTCTCGGTGCTGACGCCGCCGCCGTCACGCCACGTGCTGGAGCTGGCGCGTGACATCCGCGTGCCGGGCGGCGAGATCCTCTACGATCGCGAGATGCACCGGCTGCGGTTGAAACAGCGCCGCGGCGGGTGAGTCCGGGCGTCCGAAACGGAAGCGCCTCGTGCGACTCAGTCGATGCGGCCGAGGAAATGCAGCGCGATCTCGCGGCGGTGCGGGCGGCTCCTGTGCTCGGCGACATAGATGCCCTGCCAGGTACCGAGCCGCATGTGTCCGGCAAGAACCGGGATCGATAGCGAAACGCCCGTCACCATGGCGCGGATGTGCGCCGGCATGTCGTCCGGCCCCTCGCTGTCGTGACGATAGCCGGCGTTCTCCGGCGCCAGCCCCGCGAGCGCATCGGTGAGATCGCACAGCACGTCCGGGTCGGCGTTCTCCTGGATGACCAGCGACGCCGAGGTGTGCCGGATGAAGCAGGTCAGCAGCCCCTCGCGTGCGCCGGCCGACGCGAGCCACGCGGCGATCTCGCCGGTGGCGTCGTAGAACCCCTTGCCGCGCGTCGCGACCGTGATCGTTCCCGAAGCCTGCCGCAACGGCCGCACCTCACTCGCCATGGCCCCACCTGCCTTGCCCGGCCGAAGGCTCATCTGCGGCTCCCTGATCGGGCTGGTATCGTCGGCGCCGCTCAAAGCGGTGTGGTGCCGCCCGGCTTGTCGGGCTTCGGCGGCTCACCGGGGCCGGGAAGCTTCGGCGCCTCGGGCCCCGGCGCCAGGTCCTCGTCGAGTTTCTTCAGCCGCTCCTTGAACTTGCGCAGCATGCCCTCGACGTAGTCGAAGGCCTTGTCGACATCCTTCTCGCTCGGCATCGATGGACCGCTTTTCGGCGCCGGGGTCGTCCCGGGCGCGGCGCCGTTGCCCGCAGGTGGCTTGGCATCGGGACCGAGCCCCATGACGTCCTCGAGCCGGCGGTTCTCGTCCTTGAGGGCGCGGTTTTCGTCCTCGAGCTTGCCGATCCGGTCCTGCAACGCCTTCTGGTCGTCGGGCAGCGAACGGCAGGCCCAATCGCCGTCCTTGCGCTCGCACAGCGAGACGGCACCGGTGACCTTATCGAGCCGCATGAAGCCGTCACCCGACGGCGACATCGAGAAGCGCCCGGAATTCTCGGTTGCAGCGGCTGCCCCCGCCGTAGCGACCGCCAGCAAGAGCGCCACCGCGCCGCCGCTCAACCTCGTGGTCTCGAAGCGCATTCCCATCACGTCCTCCAATGCCGCCGGCCAAGCGAACGGTCTCGATCGGCACCAATTTCGCAGATCCCCATGGCGCGCGGAAGGCTGAGAGCGCGCAGCTTTCGAATCAGCGACCCGAAACGGTTACCGGCATGGGTGGCGCGGACCAGCAGCGGCCCGACGCGCACAAATATAGAGAGTTGATTTTGCTTGTTTTTCTAACTTGCCGCCAACCTGACGCAAGACTTAACCGAACATTTACCGGGCACTGCGAGCTTGGCACTCGATGGTTCTGAGCTCGTGCCTCGTCTGAACCGGCGCTCATCCCGCGTGTGGCACTGGACGCATTCGTCCGATCGCCCTGAGCGAACCCACCGGGATGTCATTGCGAGTGCGGATGGGGACTGAGATGGCGAAGCAATCTGGTGGCATGACGACCGGTGGGATGGCTGCGGACACGCGCGATCCGGACGGTGGCTGCCGCGTCGACGACCTGCGCGGGCTGCTCGAGCGCATCACGACCCAGATTGCCGAATCGGAGCGCCGCCAGACCGAGACTCTTTCTTCCATGCTGTCGCGTCTCGACACGCTCGGAGCCGAGGCCCGCAGCTACAAGGGCAAGGTTCCCGCGCATCTTCTGCCGGCCTTCGAACGCATCGAGGAGAGCGTAGCGGCATTGGCCGAGCGCATCGCCAGCGTGCGCGACGATGGTGCAGCCGCGCCGGCCATGGCGATGCCCCCCGCCGATCACGTCGAGCCGATGGCGCCCGCCGTCGCCGCTGCCGCCGTGGCGCCGGCCTTCGCCGCCGCGCCCATCTACGACTTCGACTCCGTCATGCCCAACGACGAGCACGCCTGGGATCGCGACGCGGCCGACGCCCTCGCGCGCCATTACGAGGCGCAGTCGGGCTATGAAGGCCCGATGCCCGACCCCGAGCGTGCCCCCCCGCGCAAGGCCGAGCGGATCGCTGCCGCCGCGCCGCAGGGCCGCGCGTCCGACATCGAGCGCTCATGGCTCGAGGACCGCTTCGCCGACATCGCGCGGCGGATCGAGACGAGCCTCGCCGAAACTGCGCCGGACGCCTCGATCTCCACGCTCGGCTCGCGCTTCGACAAGCTCGAGCAGCGCTTCGGCTCGGCGCTCGACAGCGTTGCGACACGGTCCGACGTCGAGGGCCTGCGCATCCTCGAAGCCCACATCACCGAGCTGACCAACCAGTTCGATGAGACCCGCACACAGCTCGGCCGCCTCGACGGCATAGAGCAGACGCTGGCCGCCGTTGTCGACCGGCTCACCGATCCGCGCTTCGACGACATCCTCGAGCGTGGCGCATCCGCGGCCGAGACCGACCTCGAGCCGCTGATTTCCGCCGCCGTCGAGCAGATCGCCTCGCGCCTCAAGACCAGCAGCGACGCCAGCCACGCCGACCTCTCCGACATCGCCGATGCCGCCGCCGAGCGCGTCGCCACCCGTTTCGCCGATATGGGCCAGGCCGACGCCGGCGCCAGCGGCGACATGACCCAGATCCGTCAGCTGCTCGAGCACTTCATCAACGAGCGGCGCGAGGGCGACGAGCAGACCGCCGCCATGCTCGACACGATGCAGCAGGCGATGATCCGCATGCTCGATCGCGTCGACAGCCTCGAGGTCGCGCAGAGCAAGTCGACGCCGCAGGAATACGTCCGTGAGCAGGTCCGCTTCGGCGTCGACAATGCCAGCGGCGCCGCAACCGGTGCGCACAAGGCTGCCGAAGCCGCCAGCGCCTTCGCTGCGGAGGCCCGCAAGCCGATCGCTCCTGCCGCCTCGCATTTCGAGGAGGCCGATCGTACCCAGCGCCCTTTCGTGGCGGAAGTCTCGGCCCCGGTTCACATGCCGCCAGCGGCACCGATCCCGATGACGCCCCCTCCGGCGGGCGCCAGCGTCGCCTCCGCTACGAATAGGCCGGCCGGCACGGGCGCCACCATCGAGCGTCTGCGCCATGATTTCATCGCCGACGCCCAGCGCGCCAAGCTGAAGGCCGCGGCTGCCGCCGAGGCCGACGCGAACGCCACCGCCCAGCCGGCTGCCGCCCAGACTCGCACGCCGATCACCGATGCGAGCGCTGCGGTGCCGCTGGCGAAAGCTCGCGCCAGGCAGGAGGCCGCCGCCGAGGCGAAGCGTTCCGCGCTGTCGCGCATGCCGTCACGCAAGCTGCTGGTCAGCGCCATCGTGCTGCTGGTCGCCATTCCGGGCCTCATCATGCTGGCGCAGAAGCGTGCGGCGAACAGCGTCGCCTTGCCGCCGGCCGCGACCGAAGCGCCCGCAGAGGCTGCCAAGACGTCGACCGCACCGGCGATGATCGAGAACGCTGCGCCCGCCACCAAGGCCGCGACCGGAGACGCCGCGCCGACGATCGAGCCGGCCGCGGCGCGCTCCGATTCCGCACCCGCGGCAAAGGACGAGCCGGTGACCGAACCGGCGGGCGAGCGGCACGAAGCCCCCGCCGACGCCGGCAAGGACACACGCACCATCGACGGGACGATCGACAAGGAGCGCCGCAGCGACATCCCGGCCGATGCCTCGTCCACCTCCGGTTCGGGTCGCGCCGAGGCCGGTCCGTCGCAGCCGTTCGACGCGCCTGCGATCGCCGACGCCATTGCCCGTGCCCGCACCGCCTCGGCCACGCCGGCCCCGGGTGCGCTGCCGCTGCCGCGCGCGCCGATGGGCATCCACGTCGCCAGCCCCGGCAAGGCGCCGACTCTGGAGCAGATCAATCGTCTGCAGCAGCGCCGGTCCATGGCGGAAATGTCGAGCCAGCTCGGCGCCGCCCAGCAGCCGAACGCAACCCTCGCCGCGCTCATTCCGGATGCCGATGCCGCGGCAGCGGGCATCGACCCTGCCGCCGTCATCGACGGCACGATGCTGCCGCAGAAGCAGACGTCCGTCGAAACCTCGGGCCATGCCCGCAAGGCGCTCGACATGCCGCCCGCCGCGGTCGGCCCGCTGTCGCTGCGCATGTCCGCGGCCAACGGTGATGCCTCCGCCGAATTCGAGGTCGGCGCGCGCTTCGCCGAGGGCAACGGCATGGAGCAGAACTTCGCCGAGGCGAGCCGCTGGTATCAGCGCTCCGCCACGCAGGGCTTCGCCCAGGCCCAGTATCGCCTGGCGACGCTGTACGAACGCGGCCTCGGCGTGAAGCAGGACGTCAACCGCGCCAAGGTCTGGTACCAGCGCTCGGCCGAGGGCGGCAACATCAAGGCCATGCACAATCTCGCCGTGCTGAGCGCCGGCCGCACCGCCAAGACCCCCGACTACACCACCGCCGCGACCTGGTTCACGGCAGCGGCCGAGCGCGGTCTTGCCGACAGCCAGTTCAACCTCGCGGTTCTGCACGAGAGCGGCCTCGGCGTCGGCAAGGACCAGAAGGCCGCCTACAAGTGGTTCGCGCTCGCCGCCCGCGGCGGCAGATCGGAAGAGCGTCGTGGAGGGAAAGAGTGTAGATCTCGGTGGTCGC
>CALFEM010000130.1 GCA_937950105.1 uncultured Alphaproteobacteria bacterium
GGGCACGGAAGCCCGGGCAAGGGAGGTTCAGATGCGATTGCTCGGAAGCGTGGTCCTGCTTGCAGGAACCTTCGCGGCGGCGGCCTATGCTTACCTCCCCGTAGTCTCCCTTCATCGCAGCACGCCGGCCCACATCGGCGGCAAGGCAGTTGAAGCCTCTCGCGCCACCGTCAACGCTTCGTCGTCCGAGCGCAGCTTCTCGCCGGCTTTGCCGCACTTCGGCGAATCCGTTGCGCAGTTGGCGCTGTCGCGTGCGGTCCCGGATCGCGTGGGCTCCGAGGCCTGGCGCGCTGTCGTCAATACGGAGCCCGGAACCGCCCGCCAGGCGGCGTCCGGCGACTATGTCGCCAGCGTCGAACTCGCGCGCCAGCTGCAGCGGGAACTGAAGCGCGTCGGCTGCTACGAGGGTGATGCCGACGGCGACTGGAAGGCTGCCTCGCGACGTGCCATGTCTGCCTTTCTCACCAAGGTGAACGCGACACTGCCCACCGAGCAGCCGGACTACATTCTCCTGACGCTGCTGCAGGGCCACGCTGATCGTGCCTGCGGCGTGACGTGTCCCGCCGGACAGGCCGTGTCCAGCAACGGACGCTGCATCCCGAACGTGGTCGTGGCGGAGACGGCGCGTCCGGCCGCGCAGGGTGCAGCTACAGTGGCGGTTCAGCAGCTCGCTGCGGCGACCAGCGTTGCCAGGCCTGCCGTCGCGGCCGCTCCAGCGGCGGGAGCGGCGCGCGCCGGCCATTGGTCAGCGACGATCACACAGGCAACGCGCCGACCCACCGCAGAGCGCCAGCCCGTTGCGGCGCAGGCTGTCCCGGCATCGCCTCCGCAGACTGCGGGTGCTATGCCGGAAGCGGTACAGCCCGTCATGCCGACGTCCAGACTGGCGGCCCTGTCGCCGCCCGCGCAAGCGCGCGTCCCCGTCTTGCGTGAGCCGTTGCCTGGCCGCATGGCGATCGGCGCCATGCCCGCTGACGACGAGCCGGCGGCCGTGATCGCGCCACCTGCTGCCGCCGGAGGTCTTGCTGCGATGCAGGGTCCAGCCGCGCGCCCGGCGCGCCAGCCTCCCGTGCTGGCGGCGCTCGACCCGGACCTGCAGGCACCGGCGCCACAGATCAGGCGCGAACGCGCCGAGGAGCGGTCCCGACCGCAGCCTCGTGCCGGCCACCTCGCAGCGCCGCGCGATCAGCAGCCTCGCGCGCCTCAGCGTTACGTGCGCTCCTATAGCGACGGGCCGACCGTGCGCACCGCACAGGGCAAGGTTCGCCGGCACTCGCCGCAGCACAATCTCATGCTGAGCCTCGGCGGCGTCTTCTGACGTCTTGAGCCGCGACCAGTCATCGTGAGCGCTCGCGCGAGCCCTCGTGGTCTCCGTCAGCAAGCAAAAGAATGCGCGACCGGCGACATGGGGCTACGCGGCGGCGGCCCCATGCCTCTCAGGCCGACGCCACCAGATCCGGAAACCAGAGAGCGCGGCCGCGCTCGGCATAGGCGACGAGGTTCGGGTGCGCTTCGGCCACGGAACGCGTCGCGCTCTCGAACAGCGGGCACAGCACGCCGAGCACCGCGGACCAGACGCTCGCATCGGACCCGCATGGCGCATTCCCCATCAGGAACGGCTTGTCGCCGAGAAAATCGGACAGCCCCTTGATGCCGCGCGCGGCGATCTCGTCCATCTCCGCCATGGAGTGCCGGCCCATGCCCTGCCCCCAAAGGTTACGCTTGAACTCGCGCCCGACCATCGCGATCACCACCGGGCGCAGCGCCGCAGGCATCGTATCGAAGAAGTGCTTCGGCCCCTTCTCGAAGTTGTCACGCACCTGCCAGCGCTCACGCATCACCACCCAGTAGAGGTGGTCCTCGACGTACTTCTCGATCATCCAAGGCGGTGCCGCGCTCGGCCGGCGTCAGCCCGTTGTCGAAGTCGATGCCACGGTTGTGCTCGAGGTAGAAGCGGATCAGCGTCGAATCCGCGACCACGGCGCCGCTCTCGTCCTTGATGAACGGCAGCTTGCCCTTGGGCGCCTTGCGCACGTCGGCGCGCTTCTTCTCGTAAGGCAGGCGCGCGAGCTTCAGCAGCACCTCGGCCTTGGTGACGAACGGACTCGGGTCCGGCAATCCGAAGGCCGGCCCGAACGTGTACAGCGTGATCATCGGCGCGCTCCGTAACTTGAGCCGCGCGACAAGCGCGAACGGCTGAATTCAATTCTCGTCGGCGTACCGTCGTCCGGCCGCATCCAGCTCGGCACCGAGCTTCAAGATTGAAGCGGGCGTAATACCCATTGGGTCCATCCCGGCGCTGAGTTCTACCGATTTAGAGAGCCGCACGGAGACCGAGCACAACATGCCGTCCGGGCGCTCCTCGCATTTGGCATGTCTGGGGATCCCACCGACGGTCGGGATCTTTCCATTGGCGTCCTGTACCACCATGAAGACCAACGGCACCTTTGCGCCATTCTCGGTCTTGCTGCCGGTGCAAAGAACGAGCTGCGGCACCTTTGTCGATTTGCAGGCCCCGGTGTTACCCAGGTGCTGGATGTATTTGGCCACCAGCGGCTGTCCTGTCTCTGCCGGCAGCTCTTTGAACACGATGGAGGACGGCAACATCTTGTCGGACGTTCGCAAACCAACCTGGACAAAGAGCAATGGACTGCCTTTACATCCAGCCTTGGCGGGGACCAACGCAAGCTTGCTTTTGCGGTCGGCGCTTTCCTTGATCGTGTAAGACTGGAGGCGGCCGTCCAGTGGGGTGTCAGCGGCGAACTGCCGGTCGCCGACCTGGAAATGCAATATTGTTCCTGCCGTTCCGCAGCGATCTGACTTCAGGGTTTTGGTCGAGACCCTCAACGACGCATCGACCGGAAGTCCAATCATTGCCTCTTCCGCGACCGCGCACTGCGCGGCGAGCACCATCGAAGTGCCGGCGAAGAGGCAACCCACAACAGCGGCTCTGAGCATTTTGTTCGGGTTCCCTTCCGGCACGTCAGTTGTCGCTATGGTCGGTGAGCGCGACGAACTCGGGATCGTCCTGCGCGCGCCGCTCGAACTTCAGGAACTCGTAATAGCCGCAGCGGCCCTCGCCGGGGAACGAGCGGCACACGGCGGGGCGTGCCTCGTAGATCGTGCAGTGCCGCGCCTTGGTGTCGAAGAAGCGACAGATGCGGCCGTAGATCTCGTCCTTCTTGCGCCGCATAGCATACTGGCGCCCGTGCGCCACGCGCGTGAAGGCGGCACGCGCCTCGTCGAAGGTCATGCCGTGGTGCCTGGCGAGGCGCTCGACATCACGCCGGTCGAGCGCGATGAGCGGATAGGAGCAGCAATAGCCGGGGCATTTCGAGCAATCGTAGAGCGCCATCGTGAACTTTCGAGAGCGAGCGGCGCGGGCGCTGTGGACGGCACCGGCGCAGGCTCGGTTGCGGATGATCCTTCGATGACGCGCGCACGGGCCGAGGTCAAGACGGCACTGGCCGCGCAACGACAGGGTTGCACGACCACCCGGATGCTGCAGCCATCGGCCGGGTTGCGCTTTTGGCCTCAGAACCCGCCGAACAGGTTCTGGAAGAAGTCGTTGAGGGCGCTGCCGCCACCCGAGCCGGAGCCACCGAAGCCGAACTCGTTCTGCGCGAACTCGGGCCGCACGTATTCGACCGGCAGCAGGTGATCGCGATGGCGCGGAATCTGGTCCCACTTGCCGGCGAGCGCGAGGCGGATGCGCTTCTCGTGCAGATACACGTCGGAGCGCGTCTGCAGCTCGCCCTTGTCGTCGACGCCGGCCGTGAAGTACGTGACATGCACCGGGATCTTGCTGCCGAGCGCGATGTTGTTGTTCTCCGGGCCGGTGCGCAGCAGGTTCTGCACATAGTCGGCGTCCCAGCCCTTGTCCTCCTTCAGCACGACTTCAGCGAGCTTCATCGGGTTGCGCACGCGCATGCAGCCATGGCTGAAGGTGCGCGAAGCCGACGCGAACAGATTCTTGGTCGGCGTGTCGTGCATGTAGACCTGGTGCTTGTTCGGGAACAGGAACTTCACCTCGCCGAGAACATTGGCCGAGCCCGGCGGCTGGTAGACGTGATAGTTGCGGATGTCCGCGCGCGACCAGTCGATGCGCGTCGCGTCGACATCCTTTCCGTTGTACTGCAGCTTGAGCCCGCGCCGATCGAGAGATCCGCCGCGCGCCAGCGACGGCAGGATTTCCTTCACCTTGATCGATTCGGGCACGCCCCAGAACGGGTGCAGCACCACGGTTTCCAGCTCGTGCGAGAACACCGGCGTCTGCTTGTCGGTCTGTCCGGCGATGATGCGCTCCTCGTGAATCACCGTGCCGTTCTTGACGACGCGCATCATGAACTCGGGCAGGTTCACCCAGACATAGGTGTCGCCCATGTCTTCGGGCATCCAGCGCCACTGCTCCATGTTGGCGATGAGCAGGTCCTCGTCGGCCTTGCGCTTGCCGTCGCCCGCCTCGGCCTTGCCGCCGTTGAGCGTGACGCGCGTGCGCCGCCCGACGAGGCCATCCGCCTTCATGCCGTTCTCGCGCTGATAGGCTTCGACCGCCGCTTCGAGCGTCGCGTCATAGAGTTCGGCGTCCGGAGCGGCGCTCTCCCCGGCGGTCGCGGGCAGCGGCACGTTCAGCCGCTGGCGCAGCAACGCGACGTGCGGATGACGCTGACCCGGCGCCAGCGTCGGCCCGTCTTCGGGCATCCGCACCGGTTCGGGCTTCGCCGCCGTCGCCACGATTTCGGAGGTGACGCCGCGCATCTCCAAGAGCTTCTTGCGCAAGCGCTGGAACTGCTCGTGACGCGGATTGAGACCGGCGAGATAGCCGCCCGGATCGCTGGTGGCCGAGAGTTGCTCCAGCACCTTGATCGGTGACACCAGCTGCGGGTCACGATCGAGGTACGAACTCATGTCGCGTGGCTTGGGAATGCGCCCGCCGCGCGCATGGCGCGCATAGCGAAGCGCGGCGATGGAGAGTTTCGTCTCGGCGGCGGCGATGTCGGCGCTCGTCGGGCTCGCCCCGAGATCGGTGCCCGGCAACTCGAAGTCGCGCGACTTGAGCCCCCAGTCGTCGGCACGCGCGATCTCGTCGAGCACGGCTCGCGCCTTGCCGGTGAAGGCGCCGTTCTCGATCCACAACAACTGATTGGAGCGGGCGGCATAGAACTGCACGAGGGCATCGCGGTCGACCTCGTCGGCCTCCGTCATCCCCTTCTGCGGTGCCTCGAGCGACTGGCGCACGGCAATGCCGAGTGCTTCCGACGCGCCGATGAGCTGGGCGGGCGGGTCCGGCTCCACAGCGAACGCGGGCGGCGCCATCAACACCGTCACCGAGACCGTTGCGGCAAGCGCACCCACGGCAGCAAATCTGCGAAGCATTTCGTTCTCCCTGGCTGCCGGAACGCTAATCGACGTTCGGTCCGATTTCCAGCCGCGCGCGGTCCAACAAACGGTTTTACCGCACGGCCACCCGACGCCGTGTTGCAGTTCTGCACACCCGTTACCGCGAGCCATCTGCGCCGACAGATTCCACGGCGCAGCGGCAACTGTTTGGCTGAATTGTGGATGCGGATCGTTTGCGGCAAGAGGGCCGCCTTCGCGGGGAACGATCGCTCGGCAGCGCGCGTCCGATCCGCCACAGATGTGGACGGCCGGACACCGGTGCCGTTCGCGGGGTCGAGTTGCGGAGGGCAACGGGTTCGTGCATTTAGCGCCTCGATCCGGCGTGGCCGGTCCGAACGGCGGGAGAAACGCACATGCTGAGGCACATCGTCATTGGACTGACGTCGGCGTTCGCCGCGTTCTTCACGTGGGTCGCGGTGCAGCCGTCTGCCTTCACGGTGTCGCGCTCGGCCACCATTGCCGCGCCTCCGGCTGCCGTCTTCGCCGAGATCAACGAATTGAAGAAGTGGAACGCGTGGTCGCCGTGGGCGAAGAAGGACCCGGCCGCCCGGACGGCCTATGCGGGGCCTGCATCCGGCGTCGGCTCGAAATTCGCATGGTCCGGCAACAAGGATATCGGCGAAGGCGAGATGACCATCGTCGAAAGCCGCCCGGTCGAGCGCGTCGGCCTGCAGCTCGACTTCACCAAGCCGTTCGCCGGCAAGAGCGACGTCGCCTTCGACCTCAAGCCCGAGGGAGCCGGCACTGTGATCACGTGGTCGCTCACCGGCAACCACGGCTTCGTCGAGCGCGCCTTCATGGCCATGATGGGGGTGAACATGAACGACATGGTCGGCGGCGATTATGAGAAGGGCCTCGCCGCATTGAAGGCCGTCGTCGAGGCAAAGCCGAAGTCCTGATCGTCCGCACTCACAGCGCAGGCCGGGTGACGGCTATGGCCGACGGTCTTCGGGGGCGCAACGCTTGAGGATGTTGGCGCCGCCGGCATCGCTGAGCGTCAGCGTGTCGCCCGCGACCGTCAACGTCGCGACCATGGGGCGGTCGACACCGTTCCACGAGCAGTTCGACTCCATCTTCCAGGTCTCGGCGCCGTCGGCCGCCGCCGCGGCCGGTTCGAGCTTCGTGAAGGTGCAGTGCAGGTGATACTGGTCGAAGCCCTTCTCCGTCACGACCATCGGCGCGCCGGGATTCTTCTGCTTCGTCGAGCAATGCTCCATGCGCTTCGACCACATGCCCACGTAGGCCGGCGCGGCGCCGGCGGGTACGGCCGGGCTTGCGGCCGCGGGCGGCGGGCTGGCGGGTTCCGTGGCGAGCGCCGGCGTTGCCGTCGCGGCGAAAAGAGCGAGGGCGAGGGCCTCCGCAAAGGGGGGCGTTTTCATCAAACGGTGTCTCCTTGCCGCGCAGATCACATCCCGCGCGCGGCGGACAGGTGACATCCCCGGCACGGCATGTCCATGGCGTGAGTCACAGGACTGCCATGACATGGCGTCGCTGGCGGGCATCGAACCGCCCTTAGCGGTAGAGATCGGCGCGCGTTGGCGGCAGGGGCGGCCGGCGCTTCGCCGACTTCGAGCAGAGCGTCTGGAACAGCCGCGCGGTGCCGCGCTCGAAAGCGATGGCGCAGCCGGCGAGATAGGCGACGTAGATGCGGTACTTGGCTTCGCCGACCAGAGCGATCGCCTCGTCCTTGCGGGCCATAAGCCGTTCGCACCACAGCGTGCAGGTGCGCGCATAGTGCATGCGCCAGCCCTCGACGTCGTGCACCTCGAAGCCGGCAAGTTCCATCTCAGCCACGGTGTGACCGATGTCGTCGAGGGCACCGCCGGGGAAGATGTATTTGGCGAGCGCCTTCTGCTCGGGGCGCAGCCGCTCGGGGAGCAGCTTGCTGCGCGGGCGCTTGGCGCGGCGCGAGATGGCGTGATTGAGGAACAACCCGTCTTCGGCGAGCAGCGAGCGCATCTTGCGCATATAGGTCGGGATGTTGTTGAGGCCGATCGCCTCATACATGCCGACCGAGGCGATCTTGTCGAACGTGCCCGTGACGTTGACGTAGTCGATCAGCTCGAACGTGACCTGCCCCTCGAGGCCGAGCCGCTTCACCTTGGCTTCGGCGAACGCGAGCTGTTCCTTCGACAGCGTGATGCCGTGCGCCTTGACGCCGTAGTTCTTCGCCGCGTGGCAGACGAGGCCGCCCCAGCCCGAGCCGATGTCGAGGAATCGTTCGCCGGGTTTCAGGCGCAGCTTGCGGCAGACCATGTCGAGCTTGTTGATCTGCGCTTGCGCGATGCCCTGCTCCCAGTCGTGGAAGTAGGCGCAGGTGTAGACCATCTCGTCGCAGAGAAAGAGCGCGTAGAAGTCGTTCGACAGGTCGTAGTGGAACGAGATGTAGTCCTGGTTGTCGGCGACCTTGCGCTTGTTGCCGACGATGTCGCCCGCGAAGGCGCCCTGCTCGGCGGGCGCGGCGCCCGGGGCGAACAGGAACGGCGTCAGCTTGCCGGCGATGCGCAGCGCCTCGAGCCCCTTGAGCTTCACCGAGCGGCCACCGCGATTGAGCTGGCGGCCGAAATCGATCAGCGAGCCGCCCGCGAAATCGATGCGCTTGTCGATATAGTGGCGGATGATGGTGTCGAGGTTCGGGCTTCTGAGCGACGAGGCGATGACGCCCGGATCGGCGATGACGATCTCGAACGGGCCGGTGGCGTTCTTGCCGAGCGGCACACGCGAGCCGTCCCACAGCCGCACATGCGCGTCGAGATCGAGCGAGCGCGCCAATTCGCCGATCAGAGATCGCGCCGCCTCGAGCTGCTTCGCCGATGCCATGTCCGTCATGCCGTGCCGTCCCTCGCCTGCGAATCCGGTCCGCACTGATAGCGCACGGCGCTGCGCGCGTCTCCCCGTCGCTGCCGGCACGGTTTGCACCCCCGACTAGCCGGCCCGGTTCCGACGCGGAGTGGTAGCGAAAACCCTCATCATGGTGGTCTTGCGTGTCATCCCGGTGCTGGTCACCGGGATCCAGTCAGCCGCATGTGTGGTCACCTGTTGAGAGATGGATCCCGGCAACAAGTGCCGGGATGACATGCCTTCAGCGCGCGCTTTCCATGATGGCCGCAACGCCCATGCCGCCGGCGGTGCAGATGGAGATGAGGCCGCGACCGCCGTTGACGGCGAGCAATTCGGCTAGGTTCGCCGCGATGCGGGCGCCGGTGGCGGCGAACGGATGCCCGAGCGCCAGCGACGAACCCTTCACGTTCATCTTGGCTCGATCGATCGATCCCATCGGTTCGGACCGGCCGAGCTTGACGCGGCAGTAGTCAGCATCCTCCCACGCCTTCAGTGTGGCCAGCACCTGCGCCGCGAACGCCTCGTGAATCTCGTAGAAGTCGAAATCCTGCAGCGTCAGGCCGGCGCGCTTCAGCATGCGTGACACGGCGATGGTCGGCGCCATCAACAGGCCGTCGCCCGCGACGAAATCGTTGGCCGAAGTCTCGCCGAACGTCAGGTACGCTTTGATAGGCAGCCCGCGCTCGCGCGCCCAGTCTTCCGAGGCGAGCAGCACGCTCGCTGCGCCGTCCGTCATCGCGGTCGAATTGCCGGCCGTCAGCGTGCCCTTGCCCGACTTGTCTAACGAGGGCTTCAGCGTCGCGAGCTTCTCGACGGTCGTGTCCTCGCGCAGGATGTTGTCGCGGTAGACGCCCGCGTGCGGCACGACCAACCTGTCCATCCAGCCTTCGCGGTAGGCAGCCGCCGCCTTCTGATGGCTCTCGAAGGCGAGCTGATCCTGGTCCTCGCGGCCGATGTTCCATTCTTTCGCCATCAGCTCGCAATGCTGGCCCATCGAGAGCCCCGTGCGCGGCTCCGATGTCGACGGCGGCAGAGGAGCGAGCTCGGCAGGCGACATTCCCTTGAACACGCCGACCTTGCCCATCATCGTTTTCTGCTGCCCCACCTCGGCGAGCCGATGCGCGAACTTCTTCGAGAAAACGATCGGCGGATCGGAGGTGGTATCGGACCCGCAGGCGATGGCGCACTCGATCTGCCCCGTCGCAATTTTCGCCGCCGAGCCGAACGCCGCCTGCAGGCTGGTGCCGCACGCCTGCATCATGGTGATGCCGGGCGTCGTCGGCGCAAGCTTCGTACCGAGCACGGCTTCGCGCGCAAGGTTCCAGTCCTTCGAGTGCGTCACAGATCGGAAGAGCGTCGTGTAGGGAAAGAGTGTAGATCTCGGTGGTCG